>DATNIT010000228.1:0-10624 GCA_035604335.1 Allostellaceae bacterium
GTGCCGAGTTCGGCGGCGATCGGTGGCAATGTGACGCCGCCGGAACTCTGCGCGGAGCCGTTCGAAGTGCCGCCGGTCCCCGCGGAGCCGCTCTGGGCAGTGGTTGCTTGCGGGGGATTCTGCGTCTGCTGCTGGTTCGAAGCACCCGGCGTCGTTTGCGGCGTGGACGTGCTCGAGCCCGCGGCGGCGCCGTCCGAACCCGCGGCGGGCGGAGGCTGCACGGGGGCGGGGAGTGCAATCGGCACCGCGGCGTTGTCGCTGTTGGGGTCTTTCTTAGGCGCCGGGGGTGCGGGATTTCCCGAGCCGCTGAGCGAATCGCTCGCGGTCGTCGGCAACAGCGCAAACGAGGCGAGCGAGCTGGTGGCCGAGGCCAGGATGTCCGAGAAGCTCGGCGTGGCCGGCGCGCTCGGCGTGGCCGACGGGGGCAAGCCGCCGATGTCGCTCGGAGATGCGGTGATGGGAGCGGTGTTCATCGAGGCTCCTGCTGCGAACTCTTCGTGATGGGCGTAGAAAGGCGCTGTGCGAGGTGAAGCGCAATTCCCATGCCAACCGCGATCTTCCCGGTAATAGACTGATTTTGCAGGTATAAATTCCAGCGTGCAGGATCGGAGGCGGGTCGGCTTCTGCCCCTGCCGGCAAGCGCTACCCGCCGTCGCGGGCAAATAGTGCCGCCTGCGGGCGAGTACCGTCGAATGCGACGCGGTGCCGCGCCCATTGCGGGGCACAGTTCTTGCTTCCCGTTAAGAGAGTGCGGTGTCCGTCGCGAAGCGGCGATATTCGATATCGCACGTTTGTCCTGGTGGAGATGAACGGTCTTCCCATGACCGCCGACTCTTCAGTTCTTGCAACGGCGCCGGTCGCGATACCGCTGAGTCGCGATGCCGCGGCTGTGCCCGCGCCGCCAGCGCATCCCGGCGCCGAGCTCAAACCCGTGCCGGCCGTTGCGGCAACCGCTACAACAACCGCGCCGCCGCCGTCTTTCCCGGTCAGCCTGCAGTTCGACCAAGCCACGCATCGCTTCTTCATCGAGGCGCGAGATTCATCGGGCCTGGTGGTGTTTCAAGTTCCGTTCAAGTCTGCGGTCGGGGCGCCTGCCGACTCGACCGTTACGCGCGGCCAGCGCCTCAACAGCAAAGCCTGAACACTCGCATTTGCTCGGCTGAGTACCGGGGAGATTTTGCCGGCTCGGCAAGAATCACCCGGCAAATCCTGCCGACCGGGCCGCTCTTGCACGCGATTAATACTTGATTTGCCAAAACTTACGCGGGTTTTCGGGGGTTCGGCGAATTCCTGCAGAAGCTTCCTACTGGCACACCTATTGCTCCCGTGACGCCGGGCCGCAAAGCGGCTCGTCACTCATCCCCAGAAAGGATTGTTCCAAATGTCTGACATCGTACTCGGTACTGCGACACGGCAAAACCTGCTCGCGTTGCAGCAGATCAACACCGACCTCGGCAAGACCCAGAACCATCTGGCCACGGGTCTCGCGGTCTCCAGTGCACTTGACGACGCGGTCAAGTTCTTCCAGTCGCAGTCGCTGAACCAGAGGGCCGGCGACCTTGCCCTGCGCAAGGACTCGATCGACCAGGGCATCTCCTCGCTCACCGCGGCGTCCAACGCCACGTCGAGCGCGGTGACCATCATCCAGCAGCTGCAAGGCGTCCTGAACTCCGCGAAGACCGAGACCGCCGCTCAGCGGAAATCGTCCGCCACGCAGTTCAACACGCTCGCCACGCAGCTGGACACGTTGCTCAACGACGCAAGCTACCAGGGTTTGAACCTCGTGAACTCCACGAAGTCCTCCCTGTCCTTGCAGTTCAGCAACTCGACCGCCTCAAAGCTGACCATCAATGGCCAGAACTTGCTGTACAGCGTCGTCGTCAGCAAGGCGAGCAAGGTCAGCAACGCCGCGAAGGGACTTGTGACCGTCGGCTTCTCCGCCGTCAGCAACAAGACCTCGCTGTTCGACGCTGCGTTCCAGAAGCTCCAGAACGCAATCGATACGGTGCAGGCCGCGGCGGCGTCTATCGGCGGCAACGTCACGTTCCTGCAGACCCGGCTGGACTTCACCAGCCAGTACATCATCACCCTGCAGGGCGGCGCCAGCAAGCTCACGGTCGCCGACGTGAACCAGGAGAGCACGAACCTGGTCACTCTGCAGACCCGTCAGTCTCTGGCTATTCAGTCGCTGTCGATCGCGACCCAGTCGGAGCAGGCGGTCCTCCGTCTCTTCCGGTAATCGCGATAATGCCTCGGCGGGCGGCCCTCGGGCCGCCCGTTCGCGGGTTCGTTAACTCCATCGTAAGCGTCGCCGGGTTATAGCCTGCGTTCGCTCGAGCCGGGAGAGCAGTAGAATGCCGCTCGCCATCAACCTGAAGCCCAACGAGAGGCTGATCGTCAACGGCGTGGTGCTCCAGAACTCTGGAACCGCCGCCAAGCTTCTCATCCACAACAACGCGTCGGTCCTGCGCGAGAAGGACATCATCACCGAGGCGGACGCCACGACGCCCGCCCGCCGCATCTATTTCGCCATACAGTGCAAGTACTTGTTCCCGGCGAAAGATGCTGCGTATTTACCGCTCATTTATCAATTTATCCAAGAATTCGAATCGGCAGCGCCAAGCACGGTCGCGCTCACGCGCGAGATCCGGGCCAACGTGGACCAAGGCGCGCTTTATCACGCGCTCAAGTCGGCGAAACAGCTGATCGCGCGCGAACAGGAGATCCTGAATGGCCTATCCCGCACAGATATACCAAACGACGCCGTCGCCCGGTAATCCCGCGCGCACCGAGGCCTGGGCGCTTCTCGAATCCGCCCGCGACCTCAGCCACACCAAGTCAGGTCCCGTCGATCGTTTCCTCGCCGCGCTCCGGCGCAATTGGCGCCTCTGGACCATCTTCCAGGCGAGCCTGCTCGATCCCGCCTGCACGCTCCCGGCGGATATCCGCGGCAACCTGATCGGACTCGCGAACTTCATCGACAAGCGCTCGGCCCAGCTGCTGGCGAAGCCCGAGCCCGGCTTGGTGGACGCGCTCATCAACATCAACGTCCAGATCGGAGAGGGCCTGCTCGCGGGTGCTCGGGCTGCGGCGCAACAGGCGCCGAAGCCCAGCCAACGCGCTGGCGCCATCGCCGAGACCGCCTAGGTCGCGCGCCATGTCCACGGAGATGGCCGCGACGGTTCCGGCCGCGACGGCGGCCGACGCCGTCACCACGGCCGCCCAGCATCTCGCCGCAGGCGATGCCGAGGCGGCGCTCGAGGCCTTGCACGCCGCCGCCGAGGCCGATGCGAGTTCGCTGCGGCTCCGCTTCGTGACCGGATTGATCGCCTGGCGACTCGCCGACGCTCAGCAAGCGCTGACCGTTCTGCGCGGATGCCACGACGACGCGCCGATGAACGGCAGCATCGCCGAGGTCCTAGCCTCGCTCTATGCGCAAGCCGGCAACCTCGCCGAGAGCCTCTATTTCGGCAAGCTGTCGACCGCGCTCGGGCCCATCGCCGAGTTCTCCGAGCTCGTGCCGCCGAATTTCCCGTCGTTCGGTGCCGCTTTCCTCTCGATCCGCAAGCGGCCGCTCTTCGCGCGCGCGAAGATGATGGTCAACGGCGGCGAGCTGATCGACGGCCTCGATCTCGCGCGGCAACATGTCTCGCTGAATCCCGGCGACAGCGAAGCCCGTCTGTTCCTCGGCGAGGGCCTGCTGCGGGCCGGCGGCGCGGCCGCGGCGGTGGCCGTGCTCGCGCCGGTCGCGACCGGCGCCGCATCGCCGCCGGCGCTCAGCCTCTATGCCCGTGCCCTGGCCGCCGTCGGCGAGGGCGCGGATGCCCGAGCCTTTCACGAGCAGGCCTGCTCGGCGGCACCCGATGACGCCGGCATCGCCGCCGCTCGAATCGCGGATGCGCTTTGGATCGAGGATGATCCGGCGGGCGCCGAGCGCTCGATCTCCGACTGGGTCGCGCGCTTCTGCCCGCCGCGCAAACCCGCGGCGCGCGCGCCGGCGCAGAAGAGGCTGATCATCGGTTATGCCTTGTCGGCGCTCGCCGATCCCCGCGATGCCGCCGGGATCGCGGCGGTGGCTCGGGCGCACGACAGATCGTGCGCGATGGTGATCGGTTACGGAATCGGCGCCCAGAGCTGGCGCGAGAACGTGGCTTTCAACGGCGCCGTCGACAAGTGGCGCGACGTGGCCGGGCTCGATCCCGCGACGCTGTCGCGCATTCTCGCGGGCGACGGATTGGCCGTCATCGTGGATTGCTCCGGCGCCGCCGCGCCGCCTCAGCTGATGGCGATCGGCCGCCTCGGCTCCGTCATCCGAGTCTCATGGTTGGCCGTCCCGGGATCGCTCGGCGCGCCGCTCTACGATGCGGCGCTCGGCCATCGCATCGAGGGAATCCCGAGCTGGGGTCCGAGCGGCCTTTCGCCGCTGGTGCGCGACTGGGTTCGCCCGATGGAGCGGACGCCTTCCACAGCCCCGCGCTTCGGCAGCGATGTGCGGCTCAATCAGCTGGACGCGCGGACCGTCGAGCTCTGGTCCGCGGTGCTGGCGGGCTGTCCCGATGCCACCCTGTTGCTTCGCGCGAACGACATGGCGCCCGGCGCCAGCGTCGGGCGCCTGATCGCTCGCTTCGGGCGGGACCTGTCGGCGCGGATCGATCTCATCGATGCCGCTACGCCCGATGAGTTCTACCGTGACGTCGATGTGGCACTCGCACCGGCGAAAGGCGCTTCGCCCAGAATGGCGGCCGAGGCGATCGCCTGCGGCGTGCCGGCGGTTGCGCTGGACGGCGACGGCGCCGGCGAGCTCTACGGCGGATTCCTGCGCCAGCTCGGTTTCGGCGGCACCCTGGTGGCCGCCGACGCGCGCGACTACGTCTCTATCGCCCTCGGTCTCGCCGGCTCCGCCCACGCGCGCGAGCAGATGGCGGCCGATATCGCCGAGGTGGCCCGGTCCGGGCCGGAATCGGCCCGGCGCATTGCCGAGATCATCGAGACCGAGGCCGCGGCAATGATCTCGGGCGACGCCCCGCCGTGACCGATCTCGGCTTTGCCGAGCGCTCGCGCGCGGCGTTCGCAAAGCGGTTTCCGGGGGGAGCCGGCGAGCTCGACCGAATCCAGGCTCCCGTCACCTCGGCCGTGGTCGAGGGCGGCGCCGCCGTTGACATCGTCATCGGAGACGCGCGCCTCTACGGCGGCAACGCCCGTGGCTTTGCCGAGGAGCAGGTGAGCGCCTTCATGAAGAAGCCGCTGCGGCTCTTCATGGAGCATCCGGGCTCGGCGGGTCTCATCAGCGAGATCTGCATTCGGATGCTGACCTCCGTCGGGAACGAGCTCACCACGCGGGGCATGACCGAGATCCAGCGGCACCCAACGGGGAATCCGACGTTCCTGATCGTCTTCGGACTCGGGCTCGGACATCACGTGATGGAGCTGGTCCGCCGGACCGAGGCGCGCTGGCTCATCATCGTCGAGCCCACGCTCGAGCTGATCAAGCACTCGTTCCAGGCACTCGATTGGGCGGCGTTGCTCGATGAATTCGATGCATGCGACGGCAACGTGTACCTTATCGCCGAGGCCGATCCCGCCAAAATGGTGGCCGGCGTGGTGGCGCAGGTCAGCAAACACGGTATTCCCTTCATCGACGGTGCCTGGGTCTTCACCCACTATCCCCTGTGGTCCTTCGCGCAGGCGCGGAGCAAGCTGCACGACGCCGTGCAATACGCGTTCGTCAACCGCGGATTCTTCGAGGACGAGATCAAGATGATGACGAACGCGGTGGCGAATTTCGCCGCCGCGCCGCATTGGCTCGTCGAGGGCAAGGCCAGGCTGCAGCGTCCGGAGACGGCGGTGATCGTCGGCGCGGGGCCCTCGCTCGACGAGGCGCTCCCCACGCTGCACCGCATCCGGGACCGCGTGGTGCTGTTCTCCGGCGGGACCGCGCTCCGGCCGCTGCTGCGCAACGGTCTGGTGCCGGATTTCCATTGCGAGCTCGAGAACGTGCCGATCGTCGTCGACGTCCTCAAGGAGGCCGGCAAATACGGCGATCTCTCCCGGATCCGCCTGATCGCCTCGGCCACGGTGGACCCGAGGGTGCCGCCGATGTTCCGTGAGAGCTTCTTCTTCTTCCGAGACTCCGTGAGCTCATCGATGCTGCTCGCCGGCGATTTGCGCGTGCTGCAAGGCGCCGCGCCGACCTGCGTCAATACCGCCTTGGCGGCGGCGACGTCTCTCGGCTTCACCGAGATCGCCCTGGTCGGCACGGATTGCGGCATTCGGGTCGGCGGGCAAGATCATGCCAGCGGCACCATCTACGGCACCGGCGGCATCGCGAAGGCGCGGGACAATTTTCCGATCGAGGTGGAAGGGAATTTCGGCGGCATCGCGAGGACGGATTGGGTCTATGACGCCTGCCGCCGGATGCTCGGCGAGGTGATCAAGGTCTTTGGGCTCTCGCCGATCAACTGCAGCGACGGCGCGCTGATCCCTGGCGCCCGGCCGGTCGTGCCGGACGCGGTTGAGATCGATGCGCCCGCGGTGGATCGCGAGGCGCTGATGGGCGATCTCAAGCGGGCGTTGCTTGCCCTCGAGCCGGCGGAGATCCTGCGCGAGCGGGACTTTTCCGCGATGGTCGCCGACACCAAGGACCTCTACCGGGAGCTTCGCGAGATCTTGGCGGAGTTCAAGCCCGAGGACGCGGATTTCGCCGGCGTCTACCGCGCGATCCGGAAATTCCTGGACGAGGCCCCCGAGAAGTTCCGCGAGGCGGACTCCATGTTGAACGGCACGCTGTTCGCGCTGCCGCGCATCGGCATGTTCTACGGCTATCGGGTCGAGGCCGGCGAAACCCGCCGCGCCGTGTTCGACGTATTCATGCGCGAGACGCGCGAGATCGTCGATCAGATGGAGCAGGAAACGCTCGCTCTGTTCGAGGGCCTCGCCAAGCAGGCGGTTGCGGCCGAGGGCGAGACCGCGCCGGCCGCCTAGCCCAGCCGCTTCCAGTAATCGTCCGGCGGCGGCCCCCAGTCGTTCAGGACGCAACAGTAGACGGCGCTTTCGTCGAAGGGATAGCGAGCTTCCATCTCCGGCGTCAGCGTGAGGCCGAGACCGGGCGCGGTCGGGCGCGCGAGGCGCCCATTCGCGATCCGGCCCTGGTCGCCGATCATCTCCTCGCCCAAGGGGAAGGCGAGCATCGGGAATTCGACGAGCTGCCCGCCGGCGGCGAAGGCCGCGTGATAGCTCGCCATGATCGCCGCCGCGCCGCCCCAGGCGTGGACGACCACGCCCGTGTCGTATTTCTTCCCCGCGGCGAAAATCTCCATCACGGCGGAGATGCCGCCGATCACGGAGGCGTCGGGCTGCACCGTGTCATAAACGCCGTCCCGCATGCGCGCGATCATCTCCTTGGGCGTGGTGATGATCTCGCCCCCGTAGACCGGCACGTCGATCCGCGTCCTCAATTCCTTGAATCCGCGGGGCTCGTCCGGTCCGATCGCCTCCTCGAGGAAGATCATGCGGTGCGGCGTCAGGCGATGAACCGCCTCGACGAAGGCCACGACGTCGTCCACGGCCTGCGGCGGATCGGCCAGATTCTGGCACATGTCGACGCCGACTTTGACGCCGCGTTTGGCGGTTTCGTCCAGCACCCAGGCCGTCCGGTGGATGTCCCGCTTAACCGAGCGGATCTTGTAGAGCGCGATCCCTTTCGATCCCAACAGATGGAGCTCGCGCAGAAACTGCTCCTTGGCGTCGCAGCAACCGCCGCTGCCGTAGATCTGGATGCTGTCGGTCTTGGCTCCGCCGAGCAGATCGTAGACCGGGACGCCCAGGCATTTCGCCTTGGCGTCCAGGAGCGCGATCTCGAAGGCGCTGATGACATGGCGCGCCGCTCCCTGCAGCGACCAGTAGTCGCAAAGGCTCCGGAGCCGACGCACCGCGCCCGCGATATCGAAGCCGTCGAGGCCGATCGCTTGAGGCCGGCAGAGGTCGACGATCGCGGTGAAGACCAGCGGTGCGAAGACCGCGAGATAGCCCTCGCCGAGGCCGGTCACGCCGTTGTCGAGCGTGATCTCGACCATGCCGATCGTGCGCTTGGCTCCGTTCGGGAAGCATTCCTTGATCTCGGGATCGTCGGGGTCGGCATAGGGCGAGCTCAGCAGGACTGAGCGCACGTTGCGAATCTTGGGCATCACCGTCTCCTCGGGTCGAAAACGCGCGTCATGCCCGGGTGCGCCGCACGGAGATATGCCACGGGATGATCAGGCGCTCCGCCAGCGTGATCGTGCCGAAGAGAACCAGGCCGATCGCCGTCAGGAAGAAAATGCCCGCGAAAGCCAGCTCGGGCCGCATGTTGCCGGTCGTGATCTGGATGTAGAAACCCAGTCCCTGATCCGATCCGATGAACTCCGCGATCGCCGCGCCGACGGTGGCATTGAGGCCGGCGTATTTGAAGCCGACGAAGCATTGCGGCATCGCCGCCGGTAGCCTGATCTTCAAGAACGTTCGCCAGACGCCGGCGCCGGTCGACAGGCTGAATCGCGTGAGCTCCTCGCTCAGAGAATTGAATGCGAGGATGGCGTTGAGCACGATCGGGAAGAAGCAGACCATGAAGACGATGATCACCTTCGGCAACAGCCCGAAGCCCAGCCACGAGATGAACAGCGGCGCGAAGGCGATCTTGGGCACCATCTCGATGCAGACCAGGAACGGATAGATCGTCCGCCGCAGGATCGACGAGAAGGCGATCGCGAGCCCGATCGGAAGCGCCACAATGACCGCGACGACATAGCCGAGCAGCGTCTCGAGGCCCGTCACGTAGGTGTACTGGACGAGCCGAGCGATGTCGGCCCAGCCTTTCGTCACGATCAGGGATGGCGGGGTCAGGATGTACAGCGGGATCTTGAACAGGACGATCGAGTATTCCCAGAACAGGAAGAAGCCGATGAAGAAGGCGATGAACATCCAGGACTGGCCGAACCAGCGCCACAGCCGGTCAAGCGCGGCGTCGCGCTTATAGGACGCCATAGCCATGGAAGATCTCCTGGATATCCTGCACATGCCGGATGAACTCCGGTGAGTTCTTCACCGTGAGGTCGCGTGGGAATGGCAGCTCGACCGGAATGATCGTCTCGATTTTGCCGGGGCGTGGCGTAATGACGGCGACTTCCGTCGAAAGCTGCACGGCCTCCTCGATCGAGTGGGTCACGAACACCACCGTGGGCCGGCTCCGCATCCAGAGCCTCTGCAGGTCGGCCCTGATATGCTCGCGAGTCATCGCGTCGAGCTTGCCGAGCGGCTCGTCGAGCAGGACGATCTTCGGCTCGTGGATCATCGCCTGGCAGAAGGCCGCGCGTTGCTGCATGCCGCCCGAGAGCTCGAAGGGAAGCCGGTCGGCGAAATCCTCGAGATGCACGGATTTGAGGAGCGCTGTTACCCGCTCGCGTAAATCGGCGACGGGGATACCGCGCATCTCGAGCTGCAACTCGACATTGCCTCGCACCGTGCGCCAGGGCACCAGCGTGCTGTCCTGGAACATGATGCCGATGTCGGTCCGAGGGCCTTTGACATCCGTGCCGTTGACGCGGATCGAGCCGGCGCTCGGCTCGAGCAGGCCCGCGATCATCAGCATCAGGGTCGACTTGCCGCAGCCCGAGGGGCCAAGGAACGAGATGAACCGGCCTTCGCCGATCGCGAGATCGACCGGCCCGAAGGCGTGAACGGCCGCGTCGCCCGCGCCGTAGATCTTGCTGACGCCCCGTAACTCGATGAGATCGGTCAAACCACCCAGGCCCTCGGGAGAGATGGAAGGCGGATGGCTCCGCCTTCCATCTCTCCTACGCTCACCTTATCAGTTGACGAACTCGTTCGTGTAGAAGGACTTCGCATCGGCCTTGGGATCGAGGCCGTTGTACTGCTTCATGAGCGCGATCATGTCGTCCCAATCGGAGGGGACGTTGAGGCCGATCTTCTTGTCCTTGTTCGCGGGCGAAATGAGCACGCTCAGCGTGACGTCGAGCACCGCGCGCGCCTGCGCCTTGCCCTTGTCATCGGCCATGGTGCCGCCGACGACATCGGCCATCGCCGCGATGGCGGCATCCGGATTCTTGGCCGTCTCGGCATAGGATTTGATCGTCGCCTGCATGAAGCGCTTCACCAGGTCCGACTTGTTCTTGACCATATCCTTGGTCGTCGTCATGCAATAGCCGACCTGGTGCACGCCATAGTCGGAATAGGCGAGCCCGATGGGAGCCGCGCCGCCCGCCGCCTTGATCTCCGCGGGCTTGTCGTCGAGACCGCCGAGCATGCCGACGGTGCCCCCCGCGCCCTGGAGATAGCTCGAGACCAGCGCGCCCTCGGCCACGTTCACCAGCGTGATGTCGGACTCAGCGAGCCCCGCGGTCTTGAGCACGATCGGGAAGAAGGTATTCACGCCGGCATTGGCGGTCGTGAGGATCTTCTTGCCCTTGAGGTCCTTCACGGTCTTGACTCCGGTGTCCGGCCGCACGATCACGGCGTCGGTCCCCATCGCGTCGATCACGCCGACCGAGATCAGCGGCGCGCCCTTGGATGCGAGATCGACCATGGACCC
Source organism: Allostellaceae bacterium (assembly GCA_035604335.1). Taxonomy (GTDB): domain Bacteria; phylum Pseudomonadota; class Alphaproteobacteria; order ATCC43930; family CGMCC-115725; genus DASZHJ01. The sequence continues at coordinate 10,583 of DATNIT010000228.1, forward strand.
GCAAGAGCCGTAGGCGAACTGGCTGTCGCCGTTGGCGACGAG
>DATNIT010000229.1:0-2989 GCA_035604335.1 Allostellaceae bacterium
CCCGACCGTAGAAAGCGGCTACTGCTGATAAAATTGAATAAATCGAATGCTGCGGTATTATTTCGATCACAACGCCACCACGCCCGTCTCGCCGGAAGTCCTTGAGGCAATGGTGCCGGTGCTCGCCGAAGTCTACGGCAACGCGTCCAGCCTCCACCATTTCGGCCAGGCTGCGCGCAAGCGCCTCGACGAAGCCCGACGCCAGACCGCCTCGCTTCTCGGCGCAGCGCCCGAGGAAATCGTCTTCACCAGCGGTGGTACCGAGGCGGATAATCTCGCGCTGCTCGGCTTTGGCCGCGACGCTCATGCAATTACCACCACCGTCGAGCATCCCGCGGTGCTCGCCGCCGCGGCGCAGCTTGCATCCGCCACCTATGTTCCTGTCGATAGCCGCGGCTTGGTCGATCCCGATGACATCCGCGGGGCCCTGCGCCCCGACACCAAAATCATCAGCGTGATTCACGCCAACAACGAGCTCGGAACCATCCAGCCCATTGATGAGATCGCTGAGATCGCCCGCGAAGCCGGCGTCGCTTTTCACTCCGATGGCGTTCAAGCCGCCGGCAAAATCGCCGTCGACGTGAATCGCCTCGGCGTCACACTCTACTCCATCGCGGGCCATAAGCTCTACGCGCCCAAGGGCGTCGGCGCGCTCTACGTACGCAAGGGAACCCAGCTCGCGCCGATTCTTCACGGCGGCAATCATGAGCGCAATCGCCGAGCCGGCACAGAGAATGTTCCCGGCGCCGTCGCCCTCGGCCGAGCCGCGCAGTGGATGATGGAACACGGCCCCGCGGAATCGCGGCGTCTCGAAACCCTCCGCGATCGCCTGGAAGCATCCGTGCTCGACCGCATTCCTGGCGTCCGCGTCAACGGTGCCGGCGCACTGCGGGTGTCCAACACTTCGAACCTTCGGTTCGACGGCATCGACACCGAGCCTTTGCTGATCGCTCTCGACCTTCGAGGCTTCGCCGTCTCCAGCGGCTCGGCTTGCTCCAGCGGCGCGAGCGAGCCGTCACACGTTCTCACCGCAATCGGCCTCACCAAGGAGCAGGCCCGCTCCAGCCTCCGCATTTCGCTTGGCCGCTCCAACGACGCCGGACAGATTGATGCGCTTGTGGACGCGTTGACCGAGTGCGTCGCCCGTCTCCGCAAGCTTGCACCCAGTAAGCCCGCCCCTGCTTATGCCTGAGCCAACCATCGCAGTGGGGCAGGTCTCCGACCTGCCAATCCCGCTATGACCAAATCCACCACTGCCGTCGCCGTTGTGGGGCAGGTCTGCGACCTGCCTATGGCCGGGTCCGAAGGACCCATCGCTGTCGCCATGTCCGGCGGCGTCGACAGCTCCGTCGTCGCCGGGATGCTGCACGCGCGCGGCGAAACCGTTGTCGGTCTCACCATGCAGCTTTGGAACCAGCGCCGCCTTCCTCAGCTTTCCGGCGACAGATCCACTGGCCGCTGCTGCTCCATCGAAGACGTCTACGACGCCCGCCACGTCGCGCAATCCCTGGGCATCCCTTATTACGTCGTCAATTTCGAGCAGCGCTTCGAAGATCAGGTGGTCAAGCCGTTCATCGGCGAATATCTCGCCGGACGCACGCCCATCCCCTGCACGCTGTGCAACAACTTCATCAAGTTCGATCAATTCCTCGAAATGGCGGAAGGCGTCGGAGCATCGCGCATCGCCACCGGCCACTACGCGCGCATCGATTTCAATCCAACCAGCGGCCGCTGGGAACTGCGCCGAGGCGTCGACCATACTAAGGATCAAACCTATTTCCTCTTCGGTCTCACGCAGGATCAGCTCTCCCGCGCTCTCTTCCCTCTCGGAGGCATGCAGAAGCCCGAGGTTCGCGCTCTCGCCCGCCAGCTTAAAATCCCCACCGCCGAGAAGCCCGATAGCCAGGAAATCTGCTTCGTCCCCAACGGCGACTACGCCGCGTTCATCGACGCCTATTTCGAGGAGCAAGGAACCTCGCCCCAGGATCTCGCGGGGGAGTTGGTCACCGCCGATGGCCAAGTCGTCGGCGAGCATTCCGGCGTTCATCATTTCACCGTCGGCCAGCGCCGAGGACTGAAGGTCGCCGCGGGCGAGCCGCTCTACGTCATCTCCACCGAGCCTGCTACGCGCCGCGTCATCATCGGCCGTAATGACGATCTGCTGCGCTCGAAGATGCACGTCGCGCAGGTCAATTGGATCTCTATTGCCGCACCGTCGGAGCTTGTGCGAGCCGAAATCAAGATCCGCAATAAGCACGCGGCGGCGGCGGCCGAAATCATCCCGACCGAAGATCCCACCCGCGTTGAGATTGTGTTCGACGACCCGCAGCGCGCCGTCACTCCCGGCCAAGGCGCGGTGTTCTACTCGGGTGACCTTGTTCTCGGTGGCGGTTGGATTGAGTAGTTAGTTAGTTGAGCTAAGCTTGAGCCTCCTCGCACCTCTTTCCGCGAACGCCCTCGACCTTGCCGTTCCGCGCCTCCGCCGCATCGCTCTGCGCAATCTCCAGCTCGCCGGCTACAGCAACGCGACCGAAATCGCCGACGGAGTCTTTCGATCGCTCGGCCGAGTCATCGACAGCATCGCCCGTTTCCCGAGCCTGAATCGCGACAACATTCACCGCCTGATCCGCTACGAAGGTCTGGAAAATTTCACCAGCGCCATGGCGCGAGGCCGCGGAGTCCTCGTCGCCACGGCCCACCTCGGCAACTGGGAGCTCGGCGCCTTCGCCCACGCCTACATGACCGCGCCGATGCACTTCGTGGTGCGGCCTCTCGATAATCCCCGCCTCGACGCCTGGGTGGCGCGCCGCCGCACCCTCTCCGGCAACCACATTATCCGCAAGAAGGAAGCCGCCCGCGGAGTCCTGCGCGCGCTCAAGAGCGGCGACGCCGTCGGTGTCCTGATCGACCAGAACGTCGTCCCCGCCGAAGGCGTTTTCATTGACTTTTTCGGCCGCGGGGCCTGCGCCGGAACCGCCTTCGTCAAGTT
>DATNIT010000230.1:0-5035 GCA_035604335.1 Allostellaceae bacterium
CCTTCCACGTCCATGCGGAAGCCCTGCAGTAGATCGAGCGGATGCTGGGCTGGAATGCCATGTCGTTGCGCGACCCTTTGGAAGGCGGCAAAGGCGGTATCGTCAACCCGTTCGCCGGCCATTGCGCTGCGCGTCTTGTCCTCGAGCTCCGCAAGCTTGCGCCCGGCCAGGACCGAATCGAGGACGCCCCCGCCGTGGCCCATGACCTGACCGTCGATCTCGTCGTCGCAATGCCGGCACCACGCATAAAGCATGTATGCATCTTCGCGGATGCGCGGATCGAATAGACGCGCGGCGGCTGCGAAGCTGGTCGAACCGCGTCGAATGCTGTCGCGGCTGGCGTTGAGGACGGTGTCGTTCAATAGCCTACGCCTCGGCCAACATCAGCGAGGCGGTGGCCTTGGCCGAACCGATCACGCCCGGCACGCCCGCTCCGGGGTGCGTTCCCGCGCCCACGATGTAGAGATTGTCGATCACGTCGTCGCGGTTGTGCGCCCGAAACCAGGCGCTCTGGGTCAAGACCGGCTCAAGCGAAAAGGCCGAGCCATGATGAGCGTTCAGCACATCGCGAAAATCGAATGGCGTGAACATCCGGCTGGTAACCAAGTCGTGCGACAGGCCCGGGATGCACCGCGCCTCCAAATAATCCAGGATCCGATCTCGATAGACCGGCCCAACCACGGTCCAGTCAAGATCGGCCGCTCCCAAATGCGGCACCGGCGACAGCACGTAAAACGCCTCGTGGCCCGGCGCAGCTAGCGAGGGATCGCTGCGCGAGGGGGCGTGCAGATAGAGCGAGAAATCGGCAGGCAGCGCCGGCCCCTTAAAGATCTCCGCGATCAAGTTGCGGTATCGCGGCCCGAACAGCACGGTGTGGTGGGCAAGCTGCGGATGTTGTCGCCTGAGGCCGAAGTAAATCACGAACAGCGACATCGAGTGGCGTTTCTTCGCCAGCTTTCCGCCATAGGCCCGGCCGCGAGGATGAGCAGCCAAGAGCTTGGCGTAGGTGTGGACCACGTCGGCGTTGCTGGCCACGCTGTCGAACGCGAGAACTTCGCCGTCCGCGAGCCGGACGCCGGTGGCCTTATTCCCGGCCGTCTCGATCGCGGCGATGGGGGTATTGAGCCGGAGGACTCCGCCCAGATCCTCGAACAGCCGCACCATGCCCCGCACGAGAGCGCCGGTTCCGCCGCGCGGAAACCACACGCCCCAACGGCGCTCCAGCGAATGGATCAGGGCGTAGATCGAGGAGGCGGTGAACGGATTGCCCCCAACCAGCAGCGAATGAAAACTGAAAGCTTCGCGCAGATGCTCATCAGCGATGAATTCGGCGACCTTGCCGTACACTGACTTCCAGGCCTGCAACCGCACCAGCGCTGGCGCGGCGCCCAGCATCCTGGAGAATTGGAGCAGCGGCACCGCACCGAGCTTCACGTAACCTTCCTCAAGCAATGCCTCGGAATAGCTGAGGAACCGCCGATAGCCGGCAACGTCGCCCGGCGACCTGGCAGCGATCTGGCGGTCGAGTTCGGCCTGGTCGTTGACGTAGTCGAAAGTGTAGCCGTCTTCCCATATCAACCGGTAGAACGGCGAGACCGGCATCAGCTCGACGTAGTCGGCCAGCTTTCGGCCGGTCAGCGCGAACACCTCCTCGATCGCCGACGGGTCGGTGATGACGGTGGGGCCCGCGTCGAAGGTGAAGCCCGCATCCTCGTAAACATAGGCGCGGCCCCCAGGCTTGTCGCGCGCTTCGAAAAGGACGGTCTGGACACCAGCCGATTGCAGGCGGATCGCGAGTGCGATGCCCCCGAACCCCGCGCCAATCACCGCCGCCGTCGTCATGGGTGCGCTTTCTCGCCGATGCAGCGCAACGCCGCGCCGATCGGTACCGGCGGTTTGCCGCTGAGGATGCGCAACTTGTCCAATCCCGTGAGCCGCGCGGCGTAGAATCGGGCGATCAGCGCTTCCGGCAGCCCATAGAACCGCTCCAGCACCCGGTAGCGTTCGCCGGGCCGCGCGGCCCGGAACAACATGCGGTTGAGCAACCGGAAGAAGGCGCGGTCGTGCCACAGACGGATCGACCGCTCGCGGATCAGCCGCTCCACCGAAGCCGCGTCGACAGCCGCCAGCCCGCAGATCGCGTCCGCCAGGGCCACCGCATCCGGGAGCGTGTAACCGGTGGTCGGATGGAAGAGCGCCGCACGCAATCCGGAAAGGGCGGCGTCCTGAGCGCGGCGCCAGTGGGCTTCGATATCGCCGCCCAGCGCGACCGGGAGCACGCCCTCCTCTTCCTCCAGCACCGCCTCGATGGTCCAACCGCGGCTCCGCGCGTAGTCGGCGACGCCGCGCCGCAGGCCGTCGCGGTTCAGGTCCGCGCCGTCGGTGTAGCGGGTGTCCTCGATCAGAAGAACGCGCGCGTCCCAGGGAAGCACATAGAGGAAGCGGTAGCCTTCGAGCTGGTCGACGGTCGCGTCCATGATGATCGGCGCGTCGAGCCCGTGCTCGGCGGCGAGCCGCACCGTCTGGCCCAGAAACTTCTGATAACCCACGATGAGATCGGGCGCAGCGGCCGGTCCGCGCCCGTCGATCACGAGATTGGCCGTCAGCCGGCGCCCGTCCGCGAGATCGACCCAGTCCGGGCCGAGCGTCTCGATCCGGGTGTTTAGGATAACCCGATCACCCAGTTCCGCTATCAGCACTTCGTGGAAGCGCTGCGAGGTGATGCTGCGGTAAAAATTGCTAACCCGGCGCCGCCGTTTCGGGAAGCGGACCTCATAGGCGCTCCATGATTTGGCGACGAAGACGCTGATCCAGTCGCCCACCGTTCCAACATCCGTGTCGAAGAACGACCAGGTGTGACGTCCCCCCAGTCTGTCCCCGCCTTCGACCAACTGCACCGAGATCTCCGGCCGCTTCCTTGCGAGCCTGTAGGCGATCAGACCGTTGGCGAGGCCGCCGCCCGCTAAGAGCAAAGATGTCCGCCCCTCCGGGGCGGGATCGAGTATCATCCCGGTAGTTGGACGGAGAACCGCGCTGCGCGCAAGCGTCATGCCCCAAGGCGCCGCACCCGCGCAACGGCCGGCGGGCCCCTCGCGTCTGGCTGGGGTCAGGTTTAAAGTTTCGGCGAATCCGGAGACGCCTCAATGCCTGAAATTCAGATAGAGCTTGAGCCAATCGCGGAAGGGCAAGCAGAGCTCGCGCGCGAGATCGGCCAGTTGGAGGTCGATGGCAAGCGCATATTGGATATCCGATATCCAGGTTGGGCGGCCGACGATCTGGGAATTATTCCCGACGCACAAACGGGCGATGGCGGAACCTATGGCCCCCACCGCGCGACCCGATACACACAGTCTGATCCCGGACGAGTGGCGATCATCGTCTATCAAGACTAATCGGCGGGCGTGACTGAACTCCACCCTATTCGGCCGCTGCTGTGCGTGACCCGCAAAGACCGCTTTGGGTCAGGTCACGTCGTTCGGCAGTCGTTCGGTGAACGGCGGCAATGGGGCGGAAGCTACGGACCAAGATTTTGTAGTGTGTGTCCGCTTCCCCGTATGTGGCGACCAGAAGCAGACAGTCGGCTTCCGGCCAAACTCGGCTATTCCCGACCACATGCACGAATGACCGGAACGGGCACTTCCCAGACCAGACCATCGCCAGCGCGCACGTCTGTTGTTGGGCGATGAAGCGACGTGGCAATTTCCCCGATGTCCGTGCCAGCGCCTCGAACCCGGCGCACCAGAGTGCGTCGGGCCGAGGCGTCACAGATACTTGAGGCCGTACTGCGCCTGCATGCGGGTGAGGCTGCCGGAGAAGATCCGGTTGATCGTCCAGTCCCCGTTCTGCTCCGAGACCGAGTAGCCCACGATGTGCAGCAGATTGCACTTCCACGTGACGTCGTAGAGATACGCGATGTCGGTCGCATAGGACTTGAACGCATCAAGACCGGGTCTGTTGACCAGGCGGACACCGCCGCCGACGCAGTCGGCATAGCGGCCGCCGGGCCCGTAGTCCTCTGCTGCCTTCAGCAGGTGCAGTTTCCTTTCTGGATCGGTCTCCCGTTCCGCCTTGGCGATGGTGTCCATTCGCCGGGTCTTGGCGGAGGCTTTGTTCGCGGCGACGAAGGCCGCGGCGAACTCGTCGGCCTCGAAGCGGGGCAGGGGCCAAGCGTGCTCGAGCGCCTTGGTGATCCAGCAGACGGCCCCGTCGGGGTATCCGTCAGAGTGCTTGTAGACCGTCACGACCTCGGGGTCAGAAGTGTCTGGGTCGATGAACCGGTAGCAAGCGCGGGTACTCATGATGTCCTCTCCTTGGAGCGGGATGCTCCAACGCCCCAACCCCGGCACGCCGCAGCATGTCGGGGCGAGGCGCCGCCCTAGGCGGCGAGCGCGAGGTCGCGCCACTCCGTCGGTTTGAGGTCGAGCACGGTGGCACCGGCCATCTCGAGCTCGGTCGCGCGGTCGTAGGACTGGGCGTCCTCGGCCGTGCGGGTGACGGCGTTGATGAGCCCGTACTGGCTCAGGTCGCCGCCCTCGATGAGGTGTCTCAGGACCGAGGACTGCTCGTCCTGAGTGAGGCTCAGCCGGTTGCTGAGCACCTCGACCGCCTTGGTGACATCGCCTTCGAGCTTGCGCTCGGTGGTGCCCTCGAGCCGGTCTACCCACCGGGTGAACAGGCCCTCGTCGAGGGAGGCCCTGATGGTGTCGCGCACCTTGAGGAGCAGGGCCTTGTCGTCGGCCTGGCGGGTCTCGTCGGTGAGAAGGGCATAGACCTCGTCCTTCTCGTCGGCGTGCCGGCCGATGTGGTTCCACCGCTTGCCGCCCTCCCGCACCATGCCATTGGTGCAGAGGAGGAAATGGGCGAAGGGCGATACCAGGACCGAGCCGAGGCCGACCTCCGAGTTGGAGATCATGACGCCGGCCTCGACGACATCGCCGACTCGGCGGGACTTGACCTCGCGCTGGACGCGATCGGTGACCGCCTTGATGTACAATCTATTCTCGGTCACCTCGCAGGAGACGATGCGCAGCCCCGC
>DATNIT010000231.1:0-15356 GCA_035604335.1 Allostellaceae bacterium
CGAAGCGCGCGGTCGGGATAGCACTCGGAGTGGCATTGGCGGTGCTGGGCACGGCGCCGGGAGGGCGCGCGCAGAACACCGATCCGTACACCGCCGAGTATTGCGAGCCCGATCCCCAGACCAAGCTGCTCTACACCAACCGCGCCTATCTGGTGATGCCGAAGGCGCCGGACTCACCGGCGCTCTATTTCTCCTACAAGATACTGGAGACCGGGAAGTTCGTGCAGCGGCGCGGGCAGCTCCTGTTCGACGACGGCGATGACCGCTGGGAGCTGGAATCCAATCCCGACGCGCTCCGGCTGTTCTGGCCGCTCAGGCCCGAGAAGAAGCTGGAGATCGAGCGGGTCGACCGCACCAACGGCACCCACGCGCACGTCAGCTTTGTCGTGCTCGGCCTCGAGCCCATCGAGGTCAACCATGTTCCCTACAAGAGCTGGAAGATCCGTCGGCTAGACACCCTCGAGGGCGGCAAGAGTTTCGTTCAGTTCCTTTGGTATGCGCCGCAGCTCTGCACGCTGGCTGCCTTCACGGACTCGCAGCATCGCACCGTGCGTCTGCTCCGCGCGTTGAAACCCGGCGATTCCGATTATGATCGCGAGCTCGTGCGCAAGAAGCACAACCTCTATTTCGTCGATACGGGCGAGATGGTGAAGTAGCCGCGCGGCTATTTCGCCATCGCCTTTTTGTAATAGCCGAGATCGTAGTACTTCGCCGGATTCGTCAGGGTCTTCTTGGGCTGGCCGTATTGCGAGCGGAGCGCCAGCACCGTCTTGATGCCGGCGACATCCAGCTTTGCTTGCTTGAAGAGTCCGCCCTTGGGCGCCAGCAGCACGGCGTAGGTCTGCTCGGCGAGCTCGGGGGTCATTGTGGCGATGTTCTTGCGCAGGATCGCGATCGCCTCGTCCTTGTTGGCGGGCACGTAGAGCCAGTCGAGTCCGGCGGCGTAGCCGCGGATATAGCCCACGATCTCGCTCTCGTGCGCCGTGGCCCAGGGGCGCTGCACCGCCGCCACCAGGCCCTGATAGTGGCCGAACACCGCGATGGCCGAGCGCAGATCGTGATAGCCCTTGGCCTCGGCGATCAGCTCGAAGGGCGTGAATAGCAGCGTGGCGCTCTGTTCCTTCTTCATGAGTGCCTCGAAGCGCTGCAAGCCGCCGCCCGCCATGGCGAGCGTGTAATCGCGGCCGTCCTTGAGCCCGGCCTTCTCCATCAGCTTCAGCAGGACGAAGGCGTAGCCGGTGGTGCGCGCGTCGACGGAGAGCGTCTTGCCGCGGAGGTCCTTGATATCAGCGATCTCCGGCACCGATACCAGATGCAGGAATCCGTTGTCGCTGCCCATGACCGCAACGAGATCCGGCTTCACGCTGGTCTGCGCCTCGCCCTGGCCTTCGTCGTAGGCGATCGGGTTATCGATCGCGGTCATGGCTATGTCGAACTTGCCCTCGATGGTGTTGCTGAGCTGGAAGTTGGCGCTCGGCGTTGGCGTGAGGTGCACCGCGACGCCGTTCTTCTCGAAGAAGCCCTTCTCCTGCGCCGCCCAGATCGGCCAATTGCTGCCGCCGGGAAACACGATGACCTCGAGCGGCTTCGCGGTTTGCGCGCGCGACGCGCAGGGCGCGAGAGCGAGCATCGCGGCAAGCGCGAGTGCGACGTATTCCTTCATTGGCATATCGTTCCCCCCAACGTCTTTATTGTCGCCGTGAGTCCTTCGACTCGGCGCTTCGCGCCGGTTCAGGATGAGGTCTCTTCTTTGTGCAATCTAAGAAAGTTCCTCATCCTGAGCGGCGAGCGTCGCGAGCGAGTCGAAGGGCGCCCCTGTCGTTGCAAACGTAACCCGCTCAGATCGCCTTCTTGCGGCGAAGTTCGTCCTCGAAGGCACCGAGGGTGGCGTCAAGCAGCTCGGCAATCTCGTCGACCTCGGCGGCCGTCACGATGAGCGGCGGCGTGATCATGAGCCATTCGCCGTATCGGCCGTTGGCGGTGCGGCGGGAATAGAGCGCGATCCCGCGCTCGAGGCCGAGCTCGATGATCCGATAGACCGCCTGCAGCTCTGCCGGAGGCGGCGCCTTGGTCTCTTTGTCGACGACGATCTCGATCGCCATCAAGAGGCCCTTGCCCCTGACGTCGCCGACAATCGCGCTCTTGGCCTTGATTGCCTCGAGCCGCTCCCGGAGCCGCGCGCCCATGGCTTGGGCGTTCGCCATCAGCTTCTTCTCGATCATCTCCTGGACCACGGCGTAGCCGACGGCGCAGGAGAGCGGGTTCGCGGCATAGGTGTGCCCGTGCATGAAGCCGCCGGCTTCCGCGACCGCCTCGACCATGCCCGCGGGCGCCAGAACCGCGCCCATGGGCGTGTAGCCCGCGGCGATGCCCTTGGCGAGCGTGACCATGTCGGGCCGCGCGTCGGGCCAGTGATCCGCCGCCAGGAAGGCGCCGGTGCGGCCGGCGCCGCTCATGACCTCGTCATAGATCAGCAACACGCCGTGGCGGCTGCAGATCTCGCGGACGGCGCGGTGATAGTGGTCGGGCGCGACCAGCGCGCCGGTCGCAAGGCCGCCCACGGGCTCCATGATGAAGGCGAGCACGGTCTCCGGACCCTCGCGCCTGATCGTGTCCTCGAGCGCCGCCGCGCACTGGCGGGCGTAGCTGTCGGCGTCGTGGTTGGCGGGCAGGCGATAGCTGAAGGGCGCGGGCACCTTGGGCATCGGCTTCATCAATGCGCCGAAGATGCGGTCGGCCTCGGGATCGCCGGTGATGGAGAGCGCGCCCAAGGTTCCCCCGTGGTAGCCGGGCTCTCGCGCGATCACCTTCCAGCGCGAGGTCTCGCCGCGCACGACCGCGTACTGGCGCGCGAGCTTGATCGCCGATTCGGTCGCCTCCGAGCCGCCGGAGACGAAGAACGCCCGCTCAAGGCCGGGCCCGGCGAGCGAGGTCACGAGGTCCGCGAGCTGGATGTTGGGCTCGTTTTCGAACAGCGACCGGCTCGCATAGGCAACTTTGCGCGCCTGCTCGGTCATGGCGCGCACCACTCGCTCGTTGCCGTGGCCGATATTGCTCACGACCGGCCCCGAGGACGCGTCGATATAGCGCTTGCCCTCGGTGTCCCACATGTAAATGCCCTCGGCGCGCGCCACGGTGGGCCGCCGCCGTGCTCCCTTTTTTGAATAGAAGATCTGAACCGGGCCACCATGGTCCGGGTTGGCGGCTCGGGAAGCGCGGGTGTCGGGCATGGTGGGAACCTCTTGCGGGAAGGGCCTGAGGATGCCGCTTCCGCCGGAGATCGGCAAGGTTGCGTCGCCGGATAGCTACCCCTTGGCGATCAGCGGATTGCGGCTGAGGACGTCGTTACGGCGGAGGATGTCGCGGTCCTCGCGGGGAAGGTTGTGTGCGTCGGCGAAGTGTTTCAAGCGCGCGGAGAGCTGCGCCATGGAGAATCCGCGATCGGTCGGCACGAGTTGCGCGACGTTGGGACGCGAGACGCGCTCGGCGATGAAGAAGGAGCGGCCGATCGCCGCGGCGATCGCCCGCCCCTCGTCCTGCATGCGGCTCGCCCCCACGAACTCCGCCCAGTTGATGCCGAGCGCGCCGTTCGGGCGCAGGGCGCGCAGACAGTCCTTCCAGAACCGCTTTTTGGTCTCCGCGGCGCCGCCGGCGTCGTAGAGGTCGACCAGGACCACGTCGAAGGCGCGCCGCGCCGCCGCGACGACCTCGCCTGCGTCCGCCATCACCACCGGCCGCGTCACGTGGAAATGGCGACGCGCGAGCGCCCGCACCACCGGCTCGCGCTCGACTACCGTGACCTCGCACTCCGGCAGAAAGGCCGCGAGATGCCGGCTCATGGCGCCGCCGCCGAGCCCGAGCAACAGCGCCGAGCGGGGCTCGGGCACCAGCGCGAAGGCCGCCATCATCAGCCGCTCGTAGCCGAAGACCAGCCGCTCCGGCCGCAGCAGGTCCATGGCGGATTGCTCCATGATCCGGCCGGTCTTGTCGATCGAGCCCAGCATGCGCACGAGGCGGCCGTGCCGCATCCAGTCCGCCACGAACAGCGTTGCGCCGAAGCGCGGTGCCCGCCGGAGCGTCAAGATTTCCGCGCTTTGCCCGCAATGCTCCTTGATCCGCTCACGGAGCATGGAAGATCGCCGCGTCTGCTTGCAATCGATCAGCCGATGTTGACGAGCGCGCCGCCGTCGACCGGGAGGGCCACGCCGGTGATGAAATTGGCCTCGTCGGAGGCGAGGAACAGCGCGGCATTGGCGACGTCCCACGCGGTGCCCATGCGGTTCCGCAGCGGCACCCGGGCGTTGCGCCCGGCGGCGACCTCGGCGCGGCTCTTGCCGGTCGCGCGCGCACGCGTATCCACCGCCATCGGCGTGTCCATGAGGCCGGGCAGAATGACGTTCGCGCGGACGCCGAAAGACGCGTTCTGGATCGCGATCTGCTGGGTGTAGGCGATCATGCCCGCCTTGGTCGCCTTATAGGCGACGTACGGATAGTTCTCCCAGGCAGCGACCGAGGAGATGTTTACGATGACGCCCGCGCGCTGCTCGCGCATGATCGGCAGCACGTGCTTGCAGGCCATGATCGTGCCGCGCAGGTTGATGGCGGCGATGCGGTCGAAGGCCTCTTCGGTAATCTCGAGCGGCGACGCGTCGCCGCCGGCGATGCTGACGCCGACATTGTTGTGGAGAATGTCGACGCGGCCCCAGCGCTTGCGCGCGTCGGCCACCGCCGCGGCGAGCATCGCCTCCTTGGTGACGTCGGCCTCGAATGCCACGCAATCGCCGCCCGCCTGGCGCGCGAGCGCCGCCGTCTCCTCGGCAGCCGCGAGGCTGCGGTCCACCGCCAGCACTTTGGCGCCTTCCTGGGCAAAGCGTAGAACTGTGGCGCGGCCGTTGCCGATGCCTTCGCCGGGGCTCTGCCCGGCGCCGACGACGATCGCGATCTTTCCGGCAAGACGCATAATGGATCTCCGTTCCCCGTGGTGCCCAAGCATAGCATTGCGGGGCTGCTGCCTATGGTTTTCGTCAAAAGCCGAGCGAAGACCGGTGCTTTCGGCTGTTCAGAATTCGTTCACCCAACCGCTCGTTTTGCTTGGCCATACCTGCGATCCCGGATTTATTCCTGCGGCTGCGTCGGGTCGCTTTCTGATTGTGTGGGCAGCCGAGGCAGAATCGTGCAATATCTCGGCGGTCGGCGATCGAGCGGCTGATCTGGAAAGCGAGGCTTCAGGCAATGCCCGCCGACGGGCGTAGAGGGGGATATTATCAGGCACAGCAACCCGGCAAGCCCAAGCCGCCGGGGAATCCGCCGGCGGAGCCGGACGATCCGGGTGATCCGCGGCCGGTGCGCGAGCCGCCGCAGCCGATCCCGGTGCCGCCGCCCGAAAATCCCCCGCCGCCCATGGAGTGAGAGTTTTCGCCCCAAGGCACGAGTGTGAGACCGATGCGCGAAAGGGATGAGGCCGCCAGGCCGAAGCTGAGACGAAAGAAGTTTAGCGGCGTGCTGTCCAAGCCCGCCGAGAAGCTGTCGCAGCAGATCGCGGATTACGCGCGCAAGGCGGGCGACGCCGAGAGCTGCGAGGCCATGCTCGCGGACACGCGCGAGCAGCTCGTGCAGCAATTGCTCGCCAAGCACCAGACGCCCGGAGCCGCCGAGCGGATCGTCGACGAGATCATCGGCGGCGCGCGCGAGCTCCTGGTCGAGATCCTCTTGGGCGTCCAGTTGGGCCAGCTCTGGGAGGTCTATAGCGCGAGCGAGGATCGGTGGTCGCCCAGCACCGTCACCGACATCGACGGCGACTACGTGACGTTGCGGGCCCAGGACAACCAGTGGCACCGCTGCCACCGCAACGACATGCGCGACCGCGAGCATTACCGGCTAGTGGCCGATCTGGGCCAGCCGCCGGAGCAGCTGGTCCGGCAACAGAGCTGACGCGCCACGCGCATCTAATTTATTGATTTCTAGTTATATTTTTCCATCAACGTATGGTTAACGTTTCGGCGCCAGAGTAGGCTCGGATCATCAGGCCGGGTAGACCGAGGAACGCACGCAGTGGGCTTCGAGGCGATGCCGCAGATCGCAGATCTGGAAATCGCGGCGACTTGGGACGAGATCGAGCTGGAAGCTGCGCTGAGGGGCAGGAGTGCCGAGGCGCAGACCGACTCGCCTGCGGAGTCTCCAGCGCGTCCGTCGGAAACCGAGCTTCTACGAGTCGTTGAGGAGCTGAAACAACTCCCGAAGGCGGAGCGCAAACGGCGCGCGGAAGAGCTGTTGCGCACGCTTACGAGCGCGCCGGCCGCTCAGCCGGAATCGAAAGCTGCACCGGAAGACACCGAGCCGACTGCCGCGGAGGCGCCGAGCCCCGAGCCCGCGATCGACGCGACGCCGGAGGTTTCGGAGGCACTCGCTGATGCGGCGCGGAGCCCCGAGCTCGCGCTCGACGCGTCGCCGGACTTCTCGGAGGCGCTCGCCGATGAGCCGTCGAGCGTCGAGCCCACAGTCGATGCACCGCCGGACGTTTCCGAGGCGCTTGCTGATGAGTTGCCGAATGCCGAGCCAGCGGTCGCGGCATCGCCGGAAGCTTCGGCCCCGCCCGCAGAGGAGTCCCCGGATACAGATCTGATGGCCGCGGCATCGCCGGAAATTTCCGAGCCGATTGCACCGGAGCCGCCGAGCGCCGAGCCTGCCGCGGCAGAAACGGTGCGCGATCCCGCGCCAAACGCCGAGCCCGCCGCGGCGGAGCCCGTGGAAGGATCGCTTGCCGTGTCCGAGTCTGACGCGGAAGCTCCCGCCGCCGCTCCGGTGCTCGAGGCTTCGGCAAGCGTGCCGGCCGCGGAGCCGATGCCTGCCGCTGCGCCAGAGTCTGCGCCGATTCCAGAAGCCGAGCTCCAGTCCTACTCAATTCCGAAATTCCTGGCGACGGAGTGCGCGTCGCGGGAGCCGGAGCATCCCGACAGCCTGATCCCGCTGCGCACCGCCGCGGCGGCGTGCGCGCTCGTGGGAGCCGTGCTGCTGATCTATTTCGGGACCTCGCAGGAATTGGGCGTCGCCGCGCGTACCGTCGCCGGCGCGAGCGAGGTCTCCGACGCTCGTGTCGTCCCGCCGGAGATCTCGCCGTCGGTCGCGGTGCGGCAGGCTTTCGTCGCGCCGCCGCCGGTCTATTCGGAAACGTCGGAGCCGGTGCGCTCCTATCGCCCGCCCTTCGTCGGCTTCGATTTCCTCGACGACACCGCGCCGCCGCCGGCAACCGCCGTCAAGCCCGAGGCACCCGTGGAACCGTCTCCTTCGCAGGCATCGCTGGTCGTGCCGCAGTCTTCCGCCGAGGACTCCGCGGCCCCGCCTGCGTCACTGGGCTCGCAGACGTCGGCGTTGATCAAACGCGGCGATGCGCTCCTCAAGGCCGGCGACATCGCAGCCGCGCGCTCCGCCTACGAGCGCGCCGCGGTCGGCGGCAACGCCAAGGCGCAGATCGGCGTCGGCAAGACCTACGATCCGCTGGTGCTCGCCAAGCTCGGCGCGCGCGGCGTGCGCGGCGATCCCGTGCAAGCGGCCTCCTGGTACGCGCGCGCTGGCGAAGCCGGCGACGAGGAAGGCCAGCAACGTCTCCACGCGCTCATCTCCGGCCTCTCCGATTGCATGCTCGCTCAGGGAAGCTGCGCGCCGCGCAAGCCCTAAGTCGAGTCCGCTGACCGCTCAAGTTTGCGTTAGCGGCGTGGAGCCGCGCCGGTGTCCGCCTTGATCATGAAAACCACCGGCAGGTCGATGCCGCCGGGCGCAGTCATGACGCCGTCGCGGATAGGCTCGTAGCCGAGCTTGCGATAGAGCGGCACGGCGTTGCGGTTGGCCCGGACGACCATCCGCGGGTAACCCGCGATGAACGCGCGGCGCGCCCAGCCCGGATGCACGAAGACCTTACGGATGCGTGCCGTGCCGGGCTCCTCCGGCACTTCGATCCAACCGGCCGTGGCCACGATCTCGGCTTCCGCCGACAGCGCCAGCATGAGATGGCTGCGCAGCACGTCGAGCTCGTACTCCGGTGTCTCGGTGAGCCGGTTGTGCGCGGCGATCTGCGCGGGGCTGTGCTGGTCGCTCGCCAGCGTCGCGAAGGAGAACCCGTGCAGCCGCCGGATCGCCGCGAGATCGGCGGCCTCGGCCGGCCGCAACACGAGGTCATCGGGCGCACTTATGATGCGCTGCGGCATGGAATTCGGCTCCATGCGGCGATATAGCGCGCGAGCGTTACACGTCAGAGACGCCGGGCAGGGCCAGGCGTAACCGTGCAGGCTTATGTCTTCTCTCAGCGCAGGTGGGCCCCGGCACCCCCTGCGCAATGCGTAGGCACGCCGGAAAATCCAGTTTCGCAAGGGAAGCGCGCCCGCTACGATTGGCGCCCAAGAGCACTCTTGCCTGATCAAAAGATTACCATCTGGGAGCAAACGCGATGAAGCTATCGGACCTGCGCGCCACCGGCGCGCCCATCCTCAAGGCGACACTCCTCGCAAGCGCGGCCTGCATCGGTCTCGCGCTCGGCACGGCCGCGCACGCGCAAACCAAGGAACCGATCAAGATCGGCGTGATCTCCGAGGCGCAGGCGGTCGCGGGCTCGTCCATTCCGATGGGCGCGCAGATCGCCGCCGACGAGATCAACGCGGCCGGCGGCGTCGACGGACGCAAGATCGAGATCGTTTCCTACGACAACCACTCGTCCTCGGCGGAATCGGTGCGCGCCTTCCAGCGCGCCGTCAACGAGGATCACGTGAACGCGGTGCTCGCCAGCTATATCAGCGAGGTCGTGCTCGCCCTCGAGCCCTGGGCGGGGCGCCTGAAGACGGTGATGATCACCCCGGGCGCCGCCTCCGACGTGATCACTCAGAATATCGCCAAGGATTACGAGCACAACAAATACACCTTCGACGGCTATCTCACGTCGACCAGCATCGCCCAGCTGGTTTGCGATGCGGCGAAGGATCTCCTGGTCGACGACCTCAAGATGAAGACGGCCGTCATCATGAGCGAGGATGCCGCTTGGACGACGCCGCTCGACGCGAGCTATGAGAGCTGCTTGCCGAAGGCCGGGCTGAAACTGCTCGACCATATCCGCGTCTCCCCCGACACCACCGATTTCACGCCGATCTTCAACAAGATCGAGGGCCTGAAGCCCGACGTGATCATCACCGGCATCTCGCATGTCGGCACTCAGCCGACGGCGCAATGGAAGAGCCAACAGGTGCCGATCCCGATGTTCGGCGTCTCGTCGCAGGCGACGAACTCGACCTTCTGGAAGGATACGAACGGCGCGACGGAAGGTGTGCTCTACAACGCCGTCTCCGGTCCCGATGTCGCGGTGACGGCCAAGACCCTGCCTTTCGTCGCCGCGTTCCAGAAGCGCTTCGGCAACTTTCCGTCCTATTGCGGCTATACCGCCTATGACGAAGTCTATTACCTCGCCGACGCCATCCATCGAGCCGGCTCGACCGATGCCGACAAGCTCGTCGACGCGCTCGAGCAGACGGATTGGGTCGGCACCATCGGCCGCGTCCAGTTCATGGGTAAGGACACCGCCTATCCGCACTCGCTCAAGGTGGGCAAGGGCACGATCACCGGCCTAATGCTGCAGTGGCAGGACGGCAAGCAGGTCAACCTGTGGCCGCACGAAGTCGCAAACGGGAAACTGAGGTTCCCGTCCTTCATCAAGGTTGGCGCGGTCAACTAGCGATCACGGAGAAAGCGCCCGGCCCCGAGGCCGGGCGCCTCTCGCTCGCGGCATCCGAACCGTGCACGGGAGGGACGGGCGGACCTGATTGATGCTGTTTTGGCAGATCCTGATCGACGGCTTCGCCATCAGCGCGCTCTACGCGCTGGGCGCGACCGGCTTCACCCTGATCTTCGGGGTCTCCGGCGTACTGAACCTGTCGCACGGCGCGCTGATGGTGGCGGCGGTTGTCGCGGCCTGGGTCGCGGGCGGCCTGTCGGGCGTCAATACCTACGTCGGCGCGAGCTTCGGCGTTCTCGTCGGCTTGCTCATGTCGCTTCTCACCTACTTCGTGATCGTCCGGCCGCTGCAGCAATCGAAAAAAATCCGCGAGGAAGAGAAAGAGATCTTCATCCTGACGGCGACGCTGCTCTGGGGCATCATGATCAGCGAGCTCATCGCCTATCTCTATACCAACAACGCCAAGACGGTGCTGCCCATCGTCGAAGGCGTGGTGATGATCGTGGGGGTGCGCACGCCCGCGAACGAGGTCTTCACGGCCATCATCTGCTGGCTCGTGATCGGGCTTCTATGGTTGCTGGTCAACCGCACGCGAGCCGGCAAGGCCGTGCTCGCGGCCTCCATGAATCCGCGCGGCGTGACCTTGCTCGGCATCGAGCTTTCCTGGATCTACATTGTCGTCTGGGCGATCTACGGCGTGCTCGTCGGCATCGCCGGCGTGCTGCTCGGCATGTTCCTGGGCGTGTCGTCCTATAGCGTGGGCCCGCTCACCGCGAGCGCCTTTTCGATCGTGGTCCTCGGCGGCCTCGGCAGCGTCTCGGGCTCGCTGATCGCGGCCTACGTGGTGGGATACCTCGAGACCATGACGGCCTATCTCGTATCGCCCGCCTACCGCACGATCCCCGCACTCTTGTTGCTGGTGGTCGTGATGTACGTGCGGCCGCGCGGGCTGCTGGGCCGGAGGTAGAGAGGGATGCGGTCCCTGGCCTCGCGCCTCGTCTCGTCACGCACGGTTTGGATCTGCTTGGCCGTGGTGCTCCTCCTATCGACGCTGCCCCTCTATGTCTCGGGCTACATTCTGGGCTTGCTGACCATCGCCTATTATTTCGGCGTGTTCTCGATGGCGTGGGACCTCCTCTTCGGCTTCGCCGGCGAGGTGAATTTCGGCCCGACCTTCCTGATCGGCCTCGGCGCCTATACGGCGGGCATCCTCGACAATCTGTACCAACCACCGATCTGGCTGTGCATTGGGGCGGGCGCCTTCGCGGCCGTCGTGGGTGGCGTGGTACTGGCGCTCCCGGCCTTGCGCGTCCGCGGACCCTATTTCGGCCTGACGACGCTCGTCGCCGTCCTGATTCTGCAGAACTTTATCGTCGTGGCCGCCAGCCTTACCGGGGGCGAGATCGGCCTCACCGTTCCCGACGTGATCTCGATCGACGACAAGGCGAATTACTGGATCGCGCTCGGCTTCATGGCGGTGAGCGGCGCGATCCTCTATTCGCTCTCGCGCTCGCCGGTCGGGCTCATCCTGCAGGCGAGCGGGCAGGACGCCGTGCAGGCCGGCGCGCTTGGCTTCAACGTGACGAAGCACAAGCTCGCGGCCTTCATCATCAGCGCGTTCTTCTCGGGCCTGGCGGGCGCGCTGCTCGTCTTCTACCTCAGCGCGGCGTCGGTGGGCACCTTCGTCGACGTGACGGTCGGCGTGCAGGTGATCATCGCGGCGGTGCTGGGCGGGCGGCGCACCATCCTCGGCGCGGTGCTGGGCGCGGTCTTCCTGATCGGCGCGGGCGAGGCCCTGCGCCCGCTCGGCGATCTCTCCACCTTCATCGTCTCGGCCATGGCGCTCGTCGTCGTCCTGCTGTTCCCGAGCGGCCTTCTCGGCCTGCTCACGCGCGCGAAGGAAGCCTCGTGACCGCCGCGCATCTAGAGGTGACGGGCCTGGCCAAGCGCTTCGGCGGCCTCCTCGCGGTCAATGAGGTCGGCTTCACGGTCAGGGGCGGGGAGATCCTCGGGCTGATCGGGCCGAACGGCTCGGGCAAGTCGACCGTGATGAAGTTGATCATGGGCATCGAGCGGCCCGACGCCGGCTCGGTCCGCATCAAGGGTGTCGAGGTCGCGGGATGGCCCTCGCACCGGATCGCGCGGCTCGGCGCGGGTATGGTGTTCCAGCATTCGCGGCCGCTGCATCGCCAGACCGTGCTCGAGAACATCGTCCTCGGCCTTCTGCCGGACAAGCTCATGCGGCTCTTCCCCGATCCCAAGATCGAGGAGCGGGCGCGGGCGATCGCCGCGCGCGTGGGCCTGAGCGCCGTGCTCGATCGCCATCCCGCGACCTTGCCCTTCGCCGACCTGCGAAAGATGGAGCTGGCGAAGGCGATCGCGCGCGATCCGCAAGTCCTGCTGGTCGACGAGCCCTTCGCCGGACTGACATCCAGCGAGACCACGCAGTTTTCCGAGCTGATCAAGGCACTCCGGGACGAGGGGCGCGCCGTCTTGCTGGTCGACCACAATGTGAAGAGCGTCGCAGCGCTCGTCGATCGCGTTCTCGCCATGTATGTCGGCGAGTGCATCGCGGAAGGCACGGCGGCGGAGGTGATGCGCGACGAGACGGTGCGGCGCGTCTATCTCGGCGGGAGCATCGAGACCGCGGCGCGGCCGGAATCGTCATTCCGCGACAAGACGCCGTTCCTGCAGGTCGAGAACCTGAGCGTGCATTATGGCAAGGCGCAGGCCTTGGAGGCCGTGTCCATCCACGTGCATCAAGGCGAGTTCGTGTCGGTGGTCGGCCTGAACGGCGCCGGCAAGACGACGCTGTTCAACGCTATTTCGGGCTTGCTGCTCTACTCGGGCGACATCCGGCGCGAGGGCAAGCAATTGCGCGGCCTGACGCCGGCGGCCATCGCGCGCGCCGGCATCGTCCAATGCCCGGAGAGTCGGGAATTGTTCGGCGAGATGAGCGTCCGGGAGAATCTCGATCTTGGCGGCCAGCATTTGGCGGCGGGCGAGAGCGCCGAGCGAATGGAATGGTTGTTCGGCCTGTTCCCGGTCCTGAAGGAGCGGCAGACCCAGATGGCCAGCACCTTGTCGGGCGGCGAGCAGCAGATGCTGGCGATCGCGCGCGCCCTGATGATGCGGCCGGATCTCTTGATTCTCGACGAGCCGACCCTCGGTCTCGCACCCGTGATCCTGGAGCAGTTGTCCAAGGCCCTCGAGCGCCTGCGCCAGACCACCGAGATCACGGTGCTGCTCGGGGAGCAGAACGTCACCTTCGCGCTCCCCCACGCCGACCGCGTCTATGTCCTCGAGCACGCGCGCATCGTCTGGGAGGGGGATCCCAGCCGGTTCGCGGCAGAGATGGGAACCGGATACTTGTAAGGTGGCGTCCCCGAGAGGACTCGAACCTCCGACCCACAGTTTAGGAAACTGAACCTGGCGATTCCGCTAAGCTCTTGATGCGGACACGGCTTCCGCGCCCGTCGCTGGAAACGCCCGTGATACCTACGCCGCCGGTTGACAGCCACAGTCAGACTGCGCCATGGTGCGCCAACGCCGGACGGCTGCGAGCCAAATCCGTGCGGACACAGTGCGGACACGGCGGACCCCAATGCCCACCTACCTCGACGAGAAGGTCGCCCGCGATACGGCCCCACCGGCCGACGGCAAGCCCCACCGTATCGAGTACGACGGCGACGACCCCAAGGCCGTCAAAGGTTTCGGCCTGCGCGTCACGAAAGCCGGCGCGCGGTCCTTCATCCTCAATTACCGCAATAGCGAAGGCCGCGAGCGTAGGCTCACGATCGGTGCTTTCCCCGATTGGAAGGTAGTCGCCGCCCGCGAAGAGGCGCGCAGGCTCAAGCGCGAGATCGACCAGGGCATCGATCCCATGGGCGAGCGCCATGACTTACGCGAAGCGCCGACGCTGAAGGAATTCGCCGAGAGCTATATCGAGGCACGCCGCGGTATCAAGCGCGAACGCACCGTGAAGGAGGACGAGAGTCTCCTGAACGGGATCATCCTCCCAGAGCTCGGCGCGAGGAAAATAGCCGGCATCGGGTTCCGGGACGTCGAAGCGCTCCACCTGCAGGTGACCAAGAACGGCACGCCCATCCGCGCGAACCGGGCCGTGGCTCTGCTGAGTAACATCTTCGCCAAGGCGATCAAGGAAGGCCTACGCGCCGACAATCCAGCGAAGGGCATCGAGAGGAATCAGGAGCAGCCCCGCGAACGCTACCTGACCAACGATGAGACGGTGCGGCTTATGAAGGCCCTCACCAAGCATCGAGCGAAGCCTTCCGCGAATGCTGTGATGCTGCTCCTGTTGACCGGCGCGCGGCGGTCGGAGGTGCTGACAGCGACATGGGGCCAGTTCGACCTGGGGGCAGGCACCTGGACGAAGCCAGGATCCTCGACGAAGCAAAAGACAGTGCATCGGGTGCCCCTCAACCCGCAGGCCCTAACGCTCTTGAGGGCCATGAAACCGGGCAAGGCTCCGGATTTCCTGTTTCCCGGGTTGGGCGAGAAGAGCGAGACGCAGACGGAGATCAAGACCTTCTGGCGTACGTTGCTCGCCGATGCCGAGATCGAGGATTTCAGGCTGCACGATTTGCGGCACTCGTTCGCGTCTCTGCTCGTGAACAACGGGCTCGGGTTGCCAGTAATCGGTCGGCTGCTCGGCCATCGCCGAACCGAGACGACCGCACGCTACGCGCACCTGTTCGACGAGACGCTGAGCAGCGCGACCAGAAAGCTTGGACGCGCGGTGGCAATGGCATCGCCGCGGTCGCGGTCCAAAAGGGCAGCCCGATGAACGCGCGCGTCGGCTACCCCACGACGATGTTTTTGCCCACCGTCAATTTCACCGGTGATGAAATAAAAGGTCTCGAGGATGCCGGAGGTCTAAAGTTAGATGCCGCCTCTCGCGAGCACCTTGCGTTGGCGCTGGAGGCTTATCTGGAAGAGCCGACGTTGCTCGCGGCATTCTCCAGGCCGGCCGAAGTGTCGGCGGAATTGGTCACACTAGGGAAGCTGGCACACAGCTTTTCAAAGGCTGCCTTGGAGATTTTTTCCGAGTCGCCATCAAAGAAAGCGGCGCTGGATAGGCTTACGCGTCCACCATCTCACCTTTCGGAAGACCGTCTTCGCGAGATGGCGGCCTTTACGGCGGAGCTGGGCGGGGCCTGCGATGCCGCTATTCAGGGCTTGCCCAGAAGCCGCCGCGGCCGCGAGTCCGACCCAGGGATGGCGCCTCTAATTAGGAATTTGCACTCGGTATTCTTGGCGGCCGGGGGCGTCGGCACGCAAACCTACGACATCGAATATCGGGGGCCCTTTCTTGATTTTGTGCGGGTGGCGCTGGTCAAGATTGGTCAGGATCTGCCGGCATCGACCGTCGGAAGCCGGATACATGAGGCGTTCAAATCAGGCGAGAAAAAATCCGCCCGCGCCAGATAATTTGTTCCCTTAGAACGTCGGCGCTGTTTGGCGCTCTCTGTCCGTGCGCCGCCAATCTCGGCGGCAGGCAGACAGGGAGGCCACTATGGACGCAGCCGCCGACAGGCCCGCGCTTCTGGCCGGGCTACTAACCCGAGACGAGTTCCGGAAAGAGTTCAAGGACGACCCGCCCTCCGACCGCACCATCCAGCGG
>DATNIT010000232.1:0-9760 GCA_035604335.1 Allostellaceae bacterium
GGCGCGCTCATTACCGGGTAGATGCTATCTCGTCGCGTGCCCCTCGATCGCCGCCGCGGGAGGGGATTTCGCGGGGTCGAGGCAGCGCTGCACATATCCGTCGACCATGGGTGCCCAGAGCGTCCACATCGCCCGCAAATCGCGAATAGGAACTTCGGAGTAATCCACCCTGAGATCGATGGCAGCAAAGGGAACGTTGGGCTGGGCGACCTTCACCGCCGCGGAGCGCAACGGAAAAGCCTCGCCACCGGCATCCAGGCCATATTCCAGGGCCATCAACAGCCGGTCGGTCAGCGGCTTGCCGGGTGTCGTCTCAAATCCCTTCAGTATTGCCCCGACGACCGAATCGTTGGCGAGTCCGTTGCCGATCGCAAGCGAGCCTTGGCCGACACGCGCGCCCTTCGCAGGCATGCATTGCGTTCCTGTGAACTCGGCGATGCGGCCTTCCCGGTCCACGATACCGAGTTGCCGCCAGGCGGAATGCGGCGTCGATGCCAACATGTCGGCGAGCGTCTCCTGCGCGGAACGACCGGCTTCAAGGCGCTTCAATCCGAGACTTCCCAGGCGCGGATCGGAGCGGGCCTGAGAGAGAACCACGCCAACGCCCGGTGCCACGAAGGGGACGCGACCACCGGCCGCCATGCTGGAAGTCGCCAGCGCGCAACCGAACTCGCGGGTTCGCGGGCAGAGCGCCGCAATCGAGAATGTCATGTCGTCCGATCTCCTTCGTCCGGGTTGGCAATGCAGAAGCGCGGCGTTGCTTTACGCCACCAGTGGTCTTCGCTACGGGGCAATACACAATTCTTCGATCGCCATTGCAGCACGGAATTCGTGCGAAGTACCAGGGATTAGTCTTGAGGTCGCGGGCGCTCGCACCGTGATATCGGGGCCGATAGCCTTGCGCCGATATCGAGACTTTCGTGTGCGCGAGCGTCATGGCGCACGGGAAAGCGCCTGTTGCGCGGTGAATTCGGTTTTCGTAGGTTCGGCGATGGATCTTGTTCTGCGCAACGCTCGCCTGCCCGAATCGACCCCCTCCGACCGCCTCGTCGATATCGGGATTGCCGACGGCAAGATCGCAGCCCTGCAAGCCGGCCTGCCGACCGGCGGCCCGGAACGCGACCTCAATGGTGCCCTGACCTGTGCCGGCCTGATCGATTGTCACATCCATCTCGACAAGGCCCGGATCCTCGACCGGACGGCGCCCGAGACGGGCCGGCTTGCGGATTCGGTTCGCCGCACCAGCGCCGTTAAACACGGCTTCACCGTAGAGGACGTCCATGCCCGCGCCAGTCGCGTTCTCTCGCGTGCCGTCGCGCAAGGCACCACCCGGATGCGCACGCAGCTCGAGCTCGACCCGATCGTCGATTTGCGCAGCTTCGAGGGCGTCAAGCAGGCGGTCTCCGACTTCGCATCGATGATCGATGTCGAGATCTGCGTCTTCTCCGAAGAGGGGTTGACCAACAACCCCGGCTCGGAGGAATTGCTGGTTGCAGCGCTGGACAGCGGCGTGCGCGTGATCGGCGGCGCTCCCGGCTCCGATACCGATCGCGCAGGACAGCTCGAGCGGATTTTCGCGCTCGCCCAGCACTATGATTGCGATGTCGATCTGCATATCGATTTCGGCAACGAGCCCAAGGATTTGGACCTCGACGTCGTTTGCCGGCTGACGGACCGCGACAAGCTGGGCAGCCGGGTCACGGTGGCGCATGTGACCAAGCTGACGACGTTTCCGCTGGAGCAGCAAAAGATCATCGCCCGCCGGCTCGCCAATGCCGGCATCACCCTGACCGTACTGCCGGCGACCGACGCGTTTCTGAGCGGGCGCGATCAGACATCCAATATTCGCCGAGGCGTCGTTGACGGCAATATGCTGATCGAAGAGGGTGCGAATGCCACGCTCGGCACCAACAACGTCATGAACGCCTTCACGCCCTTCGGAGACTGCTCGCTGCTGCGGATGGCGAATTTCTATGCCCACATCGTGCAAATCTCGTCGGACGACCAGATCCGCATTTGCTGGGAGATGCTGACCACGCGCCCGGCTCGCATGTTGAACCTAAGGGATTACGGGATCGCGGTCGGCAATCCCGCCGACATCGTGGTTTTCGACGCGGCGGACCCTGTCCAGGCGATCCGCGAAATCCGTCAGCCGTTGTTGGCTTTCAAGAGCGGACGGCAGACATTGGAATGGTCGAAGCCGAAGCTTCTGGGGGATGGGAACCACAGTGCCACGTAGGGGAAATCCGACCGGAGACAGCGCATCGGATCGCCATTCCGGTCACATGATTTTTTCAACCGTCTCTATCGAAACACGAATCCTGAAACAGTCCATCTAGGGGAGAATAGAGTCATGAGCAAAAGCCTTCTTTCCACTCTCGCCGTTGCCGCTGTCGCCTTGGCCGCGACACCGCTTCAAGCGGGCCAATTGCCCGACGCGATCCAGAAGAGCGGCACCTTGCATCTCAGCCTCAACGCGACCTACCCGCCGATCGACTTCAAAGATCCCGATACGAACAAGATCGTCGGCTTCGATGTGGATCTCGCCGACGCCGTTGCCGCCAAGCTCGGCTTGAAGATCGAATGGACCGACGTTCCCTTCGCCCAATTGATCCCCGCCCTGACCACCGGCCGCACGGACTTCATCTGGTCCGGCATCAGCGATACGCCGGCTCGGCAGGAGACCATGGATTTCGTCGATTACCTCAAGACCGGTCCGCAATTCTATACGCTGACGTCGAGCGCCTACGCGACACCCGAAGATCTCTGCGGCAAGAAGGTCGGCAGCATCCGCTCGACGCAATATCCCGATCTGATGCGCGCGTGGAGCGCCACACATTGCGAAGGCGCCGGCAAGCCCGCGATGGATGTCGTCACCGGCGAAAATTCGCCGGACGTGCGCACGCAGCTCAAGCAGGGCCGGATCGATGGCGCCGTTCAGGGCAGCGAGACCATTCCCTATATCAGCAAGCAGGAAGGCGGCGTGTTCAAGATGCTGGGCTCGCCCATCGCCCCGTTCACTTACGGTATCGCTTTCAGGAAGGAGGATAAGGCGTTTCGCGACCTGATCGCCGACATGCTGGAAGGCCTCATCAAGGACGGCACCTACAAGAAGATTCTCGACAAATGGGAGCTTTCCACGATCGGCGTGACCACGCTCACGATCAATACCCAGCCGCGCTGATGAGCCCGGTCGCGACGGGCGATGGAGAGATGTCGAGCGCGTTGCCCGACATCTCCCGGCTGCGCGTGGTCAGACGCTTCCCTTGGGAGCGTTGGCTCACCGCCTCCGTCATCATCGCTCTGCTGGCACTGATCGCGCGCGCTTTCGCGACGGGCGAGATCGCTTGGTCCTATGTCGGGCGCTTTCTCATCGCGCCGCCGATCCTCAGCGGGATTGCCAACACGATCGTCATGGCGGTTCTCGCCATGGCGATCGGCATTCTGCTCGGAGTCATCGTTGCGATCATGCGCATGTCGCCCAATCCCGTCCTGCGAACCACCGCTCTGGGCTACGCCTGGCTCTTTCGAGGGCTGCCCGTCATCCTGCAATTGCTGCTCTGGTTCAACCTGGCCCTCATCTTTCCGACGGTGACCATTCCGGGACTCTATTCCGGCCGCATGGTCGATGTGATGACGCCGTTCCTGTCGGCGCTGCTGGGTCTCGGCATAAACCAGGGCGCCTACACCTCCGAAGTGGTGCGCGCCGGATTGATCTCGGTCGATGCCGGACAGTACGAAGCGGCGAAATCGATCGGCATGACCGGTCTCGTTGCCCTGAAGCGGATCATTCTGCCGCAGGCGATGAGGGTCGTCATTCCGCCGCTCGGCAATGAATTCATCGGCATGATCAAGCTGACGTCGCTGGCCAGCGTCGTCCAGTATTCCGAGGTGCTGTACAGCGCCTCGAGCATCTACTACGCCAATAACCGCGTGATCGAGCTGCTGATCGTTGCCGGCATCTGGTATCTCATTGTCGTGACCGTCCTGGCGCCGCTGCAAATGCTGCTCGAGCGCTATTTCGCGCGGGGCGCCGCGAGGATTCGCTGATGGTCAGCCGCTGATGGATCGGCCGATCGTTTCCATCCGGGATGTCGAGAAGAGCTTCGGCACGTTCCAAGCCCTCAAAGGGGTCTCGCTCGATGTGCAGGCCGGCGAGGTGGTTTGCATCATCGGCGCCTCGGGCTCCGGCAAGACGACGCTGCTGCGCTGCGTCAACCAGCTGGTCGCGATCGATCGCGGCGCCATCTGGCTCGACGGCGAGCTCGTGGGCTTCCGGAGGGCCGAAGACAAGCTCTACCCTCTGACCGAGCACGAGATCGCCCGCCAGCGCCGCAAAACCGGCATGGTCTTCCAGCGCTTCAATCTGTTTCCGCACATGACGGCGCTGGAAAACATCATCGAAGGCCCGATCCAGGTCCTCAAGCGCAAGCGCAGCGAGGTGATCGAGGAGGCGCGCGCCTTGCTCGACCGGGTCGGCCTCGCCGCGAAAGCGGATGCCTATCCGGCGAGCCTTTCGGGTGGCCAGCAGCAGCGCATTGCCATTGCCCGCGCGCTTGCCATGCGGCCGATGCTGATGCTGTTCGACGAGCCGACCAGCGCGCTCGATCCCGAATTGGTCGGCGAGGTGCTGGCCGTGATGAAGGAATTGGCGCGCAGCGGCATGACCATGCTGGTCGTGACCCACGAGCTCGGGTTTGCCCGTGAGGTCGCCGATCGTGTGATCTTCATGGATCACGGCGCCATCGTGGAATCGGGGGCGGCCGGAATCGTGCTGACCCGTCCGCAGGAGCCCCGCACCAAGGCTTTCCTTTCGGCGGTGCTGACTTGAGTTTGTCGGGCGAGCACTCCCGGCACGAGTACGGACGCGAATGCAGTTGCGACTCGAGCTGAGCGATGTGTTGACTCTGTCGCAGCGAGGTACCGCTTTGCCGCGATGAGACCGTTCAATTAGGTCCTGCTTGAGCGCAGCGTCCTCTTCTGGCTCGAGCGCGCGTCAGGCGCATAAACCGCTGGCGTCCGCCAAAATTCGTCGACAGTATTTTTCGTACGGGCGCCGATGGCGCCGCTAAGCTATTGGCTTTACTGGAGCGGGTGAAGGGAATCGAACCCTCGTCGTAAGCGGCCGCACCCCATTTTTTGTCCTCCCTGCTCGGACATATATTCGTGGCAGGGCATCCGAGCGTAGGCACCGCGCCCCCGTCCCGCATTGGGCTTCTCATTAGTCCGATCGCAAGCATCGTCGGTCTGTCATGCGCAATAGTGGGGGTCGCGACGGAGGGGAGTAATCGCGCATTGATATGGGTGACGCTGGGTTGCGTTGCAGTGGCTCTCGCGTTCCTCAAATACTCGACCCGATTATTCGACTGTACGCGCCGTAGGTAAATTGACCCCGGCGGGCGCCTTGACCCGAAGCGGGAACCGCCGCGGAAATTGGAGGTGCAGCGGCCTGGTCAGAAATCTTGTCGCGCTTAGTCGTGCGGGCTCTCGCCGCGCGCGATCATCAAATGGTGCATTTGGTGATGCATGCCGCGGGCGAGAACGCCAATGAAGCCGAGGCCGCGAAGCTTCTCCATGTCCTTGGCGGGTGGGCGCACGGTCAGCACGGCGCCGCCCTCGGCGTTCGCCGCCTCGAAATGCCAGCCATCGACACCATTCATGGTGGCGGCGTGCGCCGTCACCATTCGGCGGATCGACTCCTGCACGGGTCCGGCGCCCGTGACGGTGTAGCGCATCCCGCCCTCGACCGGCTCACTCACGACCTGTGCCGCGAGCGTGACGTTGTTCATGTCGATGAGATGCTGACGAAGCGCCTCGATGTTCACCTTCGACCAGTCGGTGCTGGGATCGGCCTCGAGAATTCCGACGATCTCCTGGACCGCCGCGAACGCGGCTTGGCCGGGCTCAGTCGGCACTGAGGCATCGGTCATCTGGTAGTGCATCGACATCGGAGCGCCACCCTGGTGATGCATCGTCATCGGTGCGCCGCCTTGGGCGTCCGCATGAGTTGGCGCAGACGACTGCGCAAGGGCAATGGCCGGACTGAACAAGATGAAAAGGGCGACGGCACGGATCATGGGCTTCTCCTTCTGATATCGGCTTCTTGCCACGGACACCTGCTGGATAACATGATAGCGATCATGTCTGGCGCGCTGGTCCCCTTGCTCGGCGATCTTCCCGGGCGCGAGTGCCGCTTCGTGGCGGGCTCGACCCTTTTCCGCTTGGGAGACGCGGTTCGCCGGATTCACCTGATCCGCAGCGGCACCGTCCATCTGGTTCGTCATCACGAGGATGGGTCGGCCCTGATCCTGCAGCGCGCGCGGCCAGGATCGATCCTGGCGGAGGCCTCCGTCTATTCGGCCCGGTATCACTGCGACGCGCGCGCCGAGACGAGCGCGGTCACTTGGGCCATCGCTCGCCACGACGTCCGCAAGGCCCTCGCCGAAAGACCGGCGCTCGCGGAAGCCTGGGCAACCTATCTCGCTCGCGAGGTCCAGCGCGCTCGTCTTCAGGCGGAGATTCTGTCGCTCAGGACGGTCGCCGTCCGTCTCAGTGCATGGATCGCTTGGCACGGCTCGCTACCCGCCAAGGGCCAATGGTCCCTGGTCGCGCAGGAAATCGGCGTCAGCCCTGAAGCCCTCTATCGGGAAATTGCACGTCGGAAGGTGGTCAGGACAAAGGCGGCAGTGGAGAGCCTTGCGGCGGCCGACGGCCGCGCAACGAGAGCGCAGGCCGCAGTCGAATCCGTGTCGGCAGCGTCTCGGGAGGATCGAGAACGGCATTGACCGATCGGGGATGCCCGGACCCGCCACGCCCTATCACCTCATGTCCACCACCCCGCGCCGGCTCTCCTCCCCCTTGGCCGGCGCCAGCGGCGGCGTCGCATCCCCTGTGCGCGCCGCCGCTTTTTATGGGCGGACGGCAGCGCGTCGTTAACAATCCGTTCAGGACGCGGGTGCTACCCCGGCACCCATGAGAAAGATTGCGCTCGCACTCCTCGCAGGTGTCGTGGCCATCGGCGCCGGCCTCTATCTACTGGTCTGGCGGCCTCTGTTCGCGCTGCCGGAAACGCTCCCTCGCGCCGAGCAGGCGCTCGCCACGCCGGACCTGCTGGTGCTCGCTGGGATCAATGCAAAGCAGGCGGTCTTTCTGGATCGCTGGTTCATGGACACGCCAGCGGCCTCGCCGCCGGCGACGCCGCCCGCGCTCGACGACCGAGGCTTGCTCGACCATCTCCGCGCGAGCCACGTCGATCCGCGGCAGGATCTCGATTACGTTCTCTACGCGCTTTATCCGAGCCAAGACGCGAGCCTGCGGCAGGCCATCGCGCTGATCGGCCGTTTCGATCCCGCCGCCATCGGCGCCTACCTCACGGGCGAGCTGCACGCCAAGCCCACCACGGCGGGCGGGCGCACGTCCTACGAGGTGACGCTCACCGACGCCAACTCGTGCAAGGCGGCCGCGACCTGGATCGTCACCGCGGAGCCCGGCTGGATTCTGCTCACCGATCCCGCGTCGCACGCGGCTCTATCGTCGAGATTCGCGGGCACGCCGCAGGGTGACACCGGCGACACCCGATGGTGGCACGAGCTGGCGCTCGCCGACGTCGCGGGGATCGCGATCCGCAGGCCGGACCGGATGCCGCCCGGCGCGGGAATTCCCTTCGCCGAGCCCATCGCCGCCACGATCTCGCCGGAGATCGCGGCCTTCGATCGCGCCTATCTGGGCTTGGGCATCAAGGCGGTCCCGCCCGAAGGCGAGTTTCGGCTGGTGCTCGACGCCAAGGACGTGAGCCGCGCGGCGGAGCAGATCAAGACCTGGCAGCATGCGGTCGATGAGTCGCGCGGCCGCTGGGCCG
The DNA here is from genome assembly GCA_035604335.1 of Allostellaceae bacterium. Lineage (GTDB taxonomy): Bacteria > Pseudomonadota > Alphaproteobacteria > ATCC43930 > CGMCC-115725 > DASZHJ01. The sequence goes on from DATNIT010000232.1 coordinate 7,859, forward strand.
GCACCATGCCCGCGGTGGCGCGCCTCTACGACGGCCTGAGCATCCGCACGGAGGGCACGCGCAGCATCGTCGACGTGACGGTCAACCGGGACACCGTCGCCCGCCTACAGGACGTCGGCAACGAGCTCATCGCGCAGATCTTCGGCGGGTTCGGTGTGCAGCCTAGCGCGCAACCGAGCGGCTCCGGCGCCGATCAGATCGAGACCAATCCGCCGAAATTCGAGCCCACTGCCTCGGTCTCGGCGCTCGGCGCCTACGATCCCAACGCACAATTCGCGGAGAAGGTCGACGTCAACGCCGGCCCGTTCGGCGTGCGCCTCGACGCGATCCGACTGGGCTCGAAACCGGATGATGGGCTCGAGCTCGCCGTCTCGGGCTTCGCGAACGCGATCCCGAACGTCGCGGCGGACCCCGCGCGCGCCAAGCTCATCGTCGACAGTGTTACCGCCACCGGTGGCCAGGAGCTGCTGAAGCACGAGGACTGCGGCCGCGAGCGCAACGGCAAGCCCACGGACTTCACGAGCGCGCTGCCGCCCAGACTCTCCGCGAGCAAGACGGTGCACCTGGTCGCCGGCGCCGACGCCCGCGCGCTCCAGCGCGTCGCCGGCCGCATCGCCCTGCGTCTCCCCACCAAGACCGAATCGGTGACGATCGCCGCGCCGAAGCCCGGCACGGTCGTCGAGAAGTACGGCGCGAGGCTCAGCATCAACCAGGTCTCGGGCGGCAGCCTCTCCTACGAGATCACCGGCGAGCGGGATCGCGTGCTCCTCCTGCGCGCCCTCAACGCGAAGGGCCAACCGCTCGCGAGCAGCATGAAGATATCCGGCGACCTCTTGCTGGGCAGCGGGACCGCCGGCCGCACCGACTACAGCGGCTCCATCGCGTCGCTCGAGATCGTGTTCGCGGCCGCGGAGCAGACCGCCGAGTTTCCCTTCGCGCTGACTGATTTCTCGTTCGCTGGAGAAAAGCGCCCGCTTGCGCGCGACGACACGCCGGAGTTCCAGCCCTACAGCCACAAAGCGCTTCAGGCTCAGTATTCGACGGACGTGCCGAAGCCGGGCACCTGGAAACCGCTCCCGCCGCCCGACAAACCGCAACCTCGGCTGGCGATGGCGCAGCTCGAGCCCTTCGAGATCTCGCTCGACAAGGCGCAGCCGTTCTTTCAGCTGGCCCTGAGCATGACCGTGCGCGGTCCGGATGCGCCGGGCTTCCGCCGGCGCTTCGATCTCGGCCAGCTGCAGTTGACGCGTGTCGCGCTCAAGGACGCAACGGTCTTGACGCCGCCGGACAAGGCCGATCGCTCCGTCTGGTCAACGCCGCTCCGCTTCATGTCCTCGCCGAAGCAAGGCGTGCTCACCACCGCCCAGAACTTTTCGATCGACACCAAGGTGAAGCCGCAGGACCTGAAATCGGTGGACGGCACCTTGTCCCTGAGGTTCCCGACCACGATCGAAACCGTGCGTCTCGACGATCTCGGCGTCGGTCAATCCGTCCAGTCCGGTGCCCTCAAGGTCACCGTGACCGCGCGCGGCCGCCAGACAGTGACCCTCGAGACGAACCAGGATGCCGAGCACCTGGTTTATATCCGGCTGCTCGACGCCCAGGGGCAAGCGGTGATGTTCGGCGGTCCCGAGGCCACGGCGCTCCCGGACGGCGGCGCGCGCGTCGATCTCTCGCCCTTCAACGCGCCGGCCCGCGCGGAGATCGTGATCGCCCGCGAATTCGAGACCGCGACACTCCCCTTCAGCCTCACGCTGCCGTAGCGGCAGCCCTAATTAGAAAGAAACGCTCCCTCACCCTCCCCTCTCCCCTTGGGGAGAGGGTTGCGGAGGCTTGGCGAGCGAAGCGAGCTTAGCCGAAGCTGGGTGAGGGGGATGCTTCGGTCTGTTCCGATCAATTCCC
>DATNIT010000233.1:0-34464 GCA_035604335.1 Allostellaceae bacterium
TCGGCAGAAACGGCGCGATCCTTTGCCACTGCTCGTCGCTCAGCCAAAACAAGTTGCTTCTCATGCGCCAAGCTCCTATCCCAGCGCAGAGAATCACTATCCGATTCACCCCTCAAGAGATTTATTGAGTTCTGACCCTAGAAAGACGCCGTGTCAGACGTTGCTGACGGGTATCGTGGTGTGTCCGTTGATGATGGAGAGGAACTCACGCCGCGTGCTGGGATCGTGGCGGAAGCCGCCCAGCATGTGGCTTGTCACCATGGACACGCCGGGCTTGTGGACGCCGCGCGTGGTCATGCACTGATGCGCCGCTTCGATCACCACGCCCACGCCTCTGGGCTGCAGGACCTCGTTGAGCGTGTTCGCGATCTGCACGGTCATCTTCTCTTGGATCTGCAGACGGCGGGAGTAGACCTCCACCAGCCGCGCCAACTTGGAGATGCCGACCACTCGGCTCTTGGGTAGGTATGCCACATGGGCCTTGCCGATGATCGGCGCCATGTGGTGCTCGCAGTGAGATTCAAACCGGATGTCCTTCAGAACCACCATCTCGTCGTAGCCCTCGGTTTCCTCGAAGGTGCGCTGCAGCAGCTCGACGGGATCGGTCTCATAGCCCTGAAAGAATTCCTCGAACGACCGCACCACGCGGCCCGGCGTCGCGCGCAGGCCTTCGCGGGTGGGATCGTCGCCCGCCCATTCGATGAGCAGGCGGACCGCGGCCTCGGCCTCCGCGCGCGACGGGCGGCGCTGTGGCCGGGCGGTGCCGGCCTTGCGAAATGGAACGGGCTTCGACGCCATGACACGAAAACTCCTGCTGCGGAAGGGACGGCGCGCTGCGCGCCGACGTCTCAGTTGAGGCGAATCGCTTGGTGCGGGCTGTCGAGCGAGAAAGCCGGAATATCCACGGCGAAGCTCTCGCCGGCCTTTGTTTCCATCTCGTAGCTGCCGACCATGATCCCCGAAGGCGTCGGCAGCGGCGTGCCGCTCGTATACTCGAATGCCTCACCCGGTTTCAGGATCGGCTGCTCGCCCACCACCCCCGCGCCTTTCACCTCCTGCATGCGCCCGAGCGCGTCGGTGATCCGCCAATGACGGCGGCGCAGCTGCACGGTCTCCGCGCCGTGGTTTTCGATCCGCACGTGATAAGCCCAGACGTAGTGGTCCTCGGGCGGCGAGGACTGGTCCTCCAGGTAGAACGGCTTGACCACGACTTTGATCGAGCGCGTGGTCGCGGAGTACGCCGCGGCCGAGCCGCGCCCGGCGGCCGGCTTAGAAGGGGACACGGGTGCCAGCACCATCGGTCATCTCGGCATTTTGTATGAGATATGTGGTGCGTCAAGCCTTTAGGGGAAGCGCCGGCCAGCGCTATTCCGCCGGCGCTGGCTCCGCGCGAGGCGCGCGGGAGGCGCGGATCTTGCCGACCCTGAGCGCGGTGCCGATGGTGAGCGCGAGCGCGGTCGCCGAGAGGATGAACACCATCCGCGGCTCGCCTCGATCGAGGAACATGCCGAGCACCGGCGGCGTCACCGCGGCGCCGAGATCGAGACCGGAGTAGACAAAGCCGAAGACCTTGCCGGTAGCGCCGGGCGGCGTCGCCGCCCGCACCAGCATGTCGCGCGACGGTGTGGTGGTTCCCGAGGCGAAGCCCGCCAGCGCGACCGCCGCGATGACCGCTGGATCCGGCAGCCGGACGTAACCGACCAGCAGCATGACCGCGGCGGCGGCCAGCAGCCCGGCCGCCACGATCCCCTCGTGTCGCGCGGTGTGATCGGCGGCGATGCCGCCCAAGAGGACGCCGACAGAACTCGCCAGCAGGTAGGCGCTCAGCGCAGCCCCCGCGGTCGCCAGCGGAATCCCATAGAGCTGATTGAGCGCAGCCGGCATGAAGGTCTGGTTGCCGGTCAGCGACACCGACAACAGCACGAAATAACCGAAACACAGCAGGATCGGCGGCGACGCAAGCAGCGCGAGAGTGCCGGCGTTGAGGGTCTTTGTGGGAGCAACAGGCGCCGCGCTGCGCTGGACCGGCCCGGAAAGCAGCGCGCCACCTTGACTGGCGAGAAGGAGCACGATGCCGAACCCGACAACGCCGGTGACCGCCAACGCGCCGCGCCAGCCGATGAAGCTCGTGAGCGTGAGCACGGTCACGGGAGCCGCCGCCCAGCCGATGTTACCGGAGAGCGTGTGCACGCCATAGGCGCGCGCCATCCGAGCCTTGCTTACGGCGTGGCTGAGGATCGAGTAGTCGGCGGGGTGGAACACGCTGTTGCCGAGGCCTGCCAGCACCACGATCGGGATCGCGACCCAGAAGCTCGGGATCAGGCTCATGAGCGTGACGCTCGTGGCTCCGAGGGTGAGACCGGCGAGCAGCATCCGGCGCGCGCCGAACCGGTCGACCAGGAATCCAGATGGCGTCTGCGCCAGGCCGGAGGCCGCGAAGAAGCATGCGATCAACAGCCCCGCCTCGCCGAAGCCGATACCCAGCGCGTCCGTGATGAACGGAAACAGTGGCGGCAGCACGAGCTGATAGAAATGGCTGCAGCCGTGGCCCGCGGCCACGAGGGCGATGACCTTGATGTCGCGCCGAGTGCTGCTTGCGGTGATATCCGTCATGTCGGCAGGTCGAGGGGGCGAGGAGGCGCCGACATCATGGTCCCTGCGACTCCACGAGTCCATATAGGGCGGGGCCGGCCAGCCATGCGTGCCGGCTCGCATGAAGGCGGTAGCCTAATCCGCCTCCTGCGGGCTCGCCGCGAGGGCGAGGGAGCGGCGGCGCCAGGCTTTGAGCTCGATCAGCTTCCATGCAAGGAGCGCCGGCACGGCCAGTAGGATCTCCCGGGCACGTTTCAGCAGCGAGAGCGCCAGTCCGATCTCAGGGCCAAGGCCGAAGATCGCACCCAGCGCAACGTAGCCGCCTTCCTGCACGCCGAGCGCGGCGGGCACCGCGAAGGCCGCGCTCCGCAAGGCAAAAGCGAGGCTCTCCAAGATCACTACCTCGCGCAGTCCGAGCGGCGCGTCGAGGAGCCAGAGCGCGAGCCAGGCCTCGCCCGCGCCGGCGATCCAGCCCAGGCAATGCCAGAGGAAACCGACAAGCAGCGCGCGCGGGCGGCGATAGATCGCCTGCACTTCGCCGTGCAGCCCGACTAGCTCGGGGAGCCGCGCCCACGGGGCATGGGCCGCGAGACGATGCGGCAGGCGCTCCAGCCAACGGAAGATCCCGCTGCGCTGCGCCAATAGGAAGGCGAGGGCGGTGAGCGCCGCCAAGCCCAAGCCGATAACCGACCAGAGCGCCAGCGCGTCGTTCCGCCCGTCCAGCACCAGGAGCGCGAGGCCGAGCGCCGTGAAGGCGAGCTGGCTCAGGAATTCGAGCGTGAGGTCGACGACCGTGGCGGCGCCGGCCGTGCCGGTGCCGACACCGTGCAGCGTCATCACCCGGATCGCCAGTAACTCGCCGCCGATCGGGATGAGCTCGCTTACGCTCGAGCGCAAGAACCGCGCCCAGATCATCAGGAGCCTCGACCGCCGCGGCGCGGGCTCGAGCACCGCGCGCCAGGCCAAGCCGCAGAGCGCAATCGGTAGCGCGTTGAAGAGCGTGATGCCCAGCATCCCCGCAACGCCCGTCGCGAGCACCGCGTCGGCCACGGAGCCGGCACCCGCCCACAGGACCAGGGCTGCGCTGAGCGCCAAACCCGCAAGGAGTGCGACGAGGGTACCCAGCCTCACGATCGCGCTCCCGACAGCCCGCTCTCTTCCAGCGCGGATTCCGCCGAGGCTACGGCCGGTGGGTTCGCGAGTTCCTGGAACGTCGTCAGCGTGGCTCCGGAGGCTTCGACGGCGGCTCTCACCGAGGGATCGACGAGCGCCGCCAGCTCCGCTTCCGGCCGATAGGCGTCCGGCAAGGCGTCGATCTCGCCCCAGCGTCGGGTCGCCGGGTGGACATAGAGCTCGGTGACGCCGTCCGGCAGCGCCGCCAGAAGCGCGCGCATCCGCGCGGAGTCGATGTGCCCGCTGTCCGCCAGGCCCAGGATCGTGTCGTTGAACCGGATGTCGGCGCGCGCAAGCCGCCGCTTCATCGCCGGCGCGCGGTCGCGCAGGGGAAACGCGGCGAGCCAGTCTCGCATACGCTGGCTGGCACCCGCGTGCTGCCGCACCGCGGCGGGCTCGTCGGGCACGCGGATGGCTGCGATGCCGAACTCGGGCGCGAGCCGAATCAGGATTGCCTGCACTGTCGGATGCAGATGAAAATGATGGTGACCATCCACATGATCGAGGCGGAGCCGCGTCCTGCGGAACGCCGTCAGCTGGGCGCGGATCTCCGCCTCCGCTTGCGACTGCGCGCGGCTGCTGAGGAAGATTCGCGCGCCCAAGCGAAAGGGATCGCGCGAGAACCGACCGTCGGCTGCGACCAGATCCGGAATCTGCTCGGGTGGCAGCGCCGGCTGTCCGTCGACCAGAACCATGTGCAACCCGACGCCGAGACGCGGCAGGCGCCGTGCGCGCTCGATCGCGTCCGCCGCGGCGGGCGCGGTCACCATCAGGCTCGCCGAGGTGAGGATGCCGTTGAGATGGCCGAGCTCGACCGCCTCGTTCACGGGAACGGCCAGCCCAAAATCATCGGCGGTGACGATCAGTCGCTTCGGCACTACTCCTCGCATCCGGCTCGAGTGATGACCGCGAGCGCGCAGACGGAGGCGCCGCAGACATCTCCAATGCGCTTCAAGGGTGGAACTCGGCAACGCGTGCGCCGCGCGGGCGTCGCTGCTTGCCAATTGAACGGGCGGGCACTCCTCCCCGCCGCACTCTCTCACGCGGGCTGCGGCTTGCAAAGACTCTGGGTGTTTCTAGACACCCGCGGCATAGCGTCCTCAATTGAATTAACTGTCAGTTTCTGACGCAGATGTTAATATTCGGGAGGCCAGCGACAGGTGTAGGCAAATATCCGCCGGCCACTCTTGCGACAATCAGCGATGGCAGAGTTCATGCGCAAAGTGCTTGTGGTGGAAGATGACCGAGAGACCGCCGGTCAGATGGCGGCGTGCCTTGCGGAGAGCGGGTATGCCGTTGATCTCGCGGTCGACGGCAACGAGGCGCTCGAGCGTGGCCGCAGCGGCGACTATGCGGTGATCACGGTCGATCGCCTGCTGCCGGGACTTGATGGCCTGGAGGTCGTGCAACGGTTGAGGACGACGGGCGTCACCACGCCGGCGCTGATCATCAGCGCGCTCGGCGAGGTCGACGATCGCGTGCGCGGGTTGCGCGCGGGCGGCGACGATTATCTCGTCAAGCCGTTTGCGCTCGCGGAAATGCTGGCGCGGGTCGACGCGCTGGCTCGGCGCAGCGGCACCGTCGTCAAGGAGACGGTGCTCCGGGTCGCGGATCTCGAGATGGACCTGCTCGCGCGGCGCGTACGCCGCGGCGGCGTGGATCTGGAGCTGCTGCCGCGCGAGTTCCAGCTGCTCGAGTACTTCATGCGGAACGAAGGCCGCGTGGTGTCCCGAGCGATGCTGCTGGCCAACGTCTGGGACGTGCATTTCGATCCCATGACCAACATCGTCGATGTCTATGTCGGCCGGCTGCGCCGGAAGGTCGATGCCGGCGATACGCCGCCGCTAATCCACACGGTGCGCGGCGTCGGATTCTGCCTTCGTGCTCCTCAGTAAGACGCTCCGCTCCTCGACGTTCCGGTTGGCGATTCTCTACGTCTGCCTGTTCGGCGCTTCGGTCGCGGGATTGTTCGGCTACGTCTATTGGTCGACCACGAAATACGTCAAAGAGCGGTACGACAATATGATCGCCGCGGATCGGCGAGAGCTGCTCGGTACCTATGCGCACGGCGGGCGCGACGCCTTGGTTCGCGAGCTCAGTACTCACGCGGCCACCTCGCCGATGGACGGTGATATTTATCTGCTCTCGGACGCTGACTATGTCCCGATAGCGGGCAATCTCAAGGAATGGCCGGCCGTTGCCCGCACCAGCGAGGGCTGGATCGAGTTTTCGCCGCTGGATTGGCGGTCGAACGCCAAGCACCGTCCATTGCTGCGCGCGCTCGTCACGGCCCTGCCGGACGGGACCCATCTGCTCGCCGGCGAGGATATCGACGACATGTCGGCCTTCGCGCGCACGATCAACCGCGGCCTCGCTTTCGGCGTGACGCTGCTGTGCTTGCTGGCGGCCGCGGCGGGGATCTCGATCACGCGGCGCACGGTGGCGCGCATCGAGGCGGTGAATGCGACCAGCCGCGCAATCATGGCGAGCGGCCTCGGCAAGCGCATTCCGACGCGGGGCACCAAGGACGAATGGGACCAGCTCGCTCAGAACTTGAATTCGATGCTCGAGCGGATCGAGGGTTTGGTGCGGGGCATCAAGGAAGTCTCGGACAACATCGCCCACGACCTGCGCACGCCCCTGATGCGGATGCGCGGTCGGCTGGAGGTTGCGCTGCGCGCACGGCGAAACGCCGACGCGGACGAAGCGCTGATCGCGCACACGGTCGCCGAGCTCGACGAGGTCCTGAAGACGTTCTCTTCCCTGCTGCGCATCTCGGCGGTCGAGGCGCGCGAGCGGACCGTGGGCTTCGCCGCAGTCGATCTCGGCAAGCTGGCGGCCGAGGTGGCGGACCTGTTCGATGCCGCCGCGGAAGAGCGAGGCGTTCACCTCCGCTGTTCCGCCGCCGCCACTGCGCCGGTGCTGGGCGACCGGGACCTGCTCTTCGAGGCGCTCTCGAACCTGATCGACAACGCGTTGAAGCACGGCCAGAGCGACGTCGAGGTGAGCGTCGAGCCGGACGGTGTCGCCGGCGTGCGGCTCACGGTGCGCGATCATGGGCCCGGAATTCCCGCCGGCGAGCACAAGCGCGTGTTTCAGCGGTTCTATCGGCTGGAGCACAGCCGCAGCACGCCCGGCAACGGTTTGGGCCTGAGCCTCGTGCAAGCCGTGGCGCAGCTTCATGGCGCCGAGCTCGCTCTGGTCGAAGGTATGCCGGGGCTTGCGGTCGAGCTCAGGTTCCCGGCTCTGTCCGTGACCGACGCGTCGCCGGGCGCCGCTCCCGCGCGCGCGCCAAGCGCCGCGGTCGAGTTCGACGCCCAAGCGACCCGCCCGGGTTAGCCTCGCGCGGGTGTCCCGACCGCGACCTTGAACCTCGGCCCGCCGTCGGCTTAAATATCCACGGCGTCGCGGGTGTAGCTCAATGGTAGAGCAGAAGCTTCCCAAGCTTACGACGAGGGTTCGATTCCCTTCACCCGCTCCAGCATTTTCAACAACACACGGTCGGTCGTCGCACCTTAGCCGATCTATTTGGCACGATTTGGCACAAGCGAGCGGGGGCAAGCCGCTCGGGCCGCGCGTCGCAAGTGCTGACCATGAAGTCCGCTTTCTGGGATGCACCCGACCAAGGCGCACGTGGTGACCACCGTCGGTTTTGACCCGATCCGTACCTCACCATGGATCCTGAGGTGGGGATTCTGGATGCTTTTCTCATCGAGCCCGCGTGTTGCTACGGCGTGGCCGAGCCGGCGACTTCGGCAGCCAGCTTTCGCATGAGGTCCGCACGGGCTACGAACGCGGGGAGACGTGATGCCAGCGGGACCGACGTGAATTGAGCTCTACCGCACCAGGGGCTTTGTCGACAGAGCGATGAGGGGATCACCGATACTCGCAAAGTCACTTCGAGTGCTCGTACCGCAGGCCACTCAGGCATTGCCGCGGGCGCAGAAGCAGGACACCGACACCGGCAGATCGGCGCGCGCGGCGGCGAAGTTCACGCGCTGGCGGATCAGCGCGGCCTCCGCGGCCTCGCCGCGCCGCTCGAGGCAGTCGAGCAGGCCGCGCAGGGCCCAGAGGTTGTCCGGGTGGATCTGCGCACGGGGCAGCGCGCCGCCCAGGCCAAGGTCCTCGCGATAGACTCTCTCGGCCTCCTCGGCGCGGCCCTGCTCCAGCACCAGCGCGCCGAGCGCGTGGCGGACCGGCTGCATCCAGCCCCAAGGCTCGTCGTAGGGCAGAGCATCCTCCAGCGCGACGGCGGCGCGGAGACGGGCGAAAGCCGCGTCATGCTCGCCGCGGCGATAGGCGATCTCGCCCGCCAGCATCTCCTCGGCCACCGCGAGCAGCTGCACGCAGGGCACGTTGTGGAGCTGGCGGGACTTTTGCACCTGTTTCGCGGCCGCGCGGAACAGCGCCTGCTCCGCCTCCGCCGCCGGCACGTCGCCGAGCGCAGCATGGGCGACGCCCTTGGCGTAGTGCATCATCGCCACGGTGTTGCAGTAGAGATCGCGGTCCCGCGGTAGCTCCTGCGCGATGATCTCGCGCCATTTGCCGAAGCGGATGAGGACGTGTTGCCTGATGGAAACGTAGCTCTCGAAGAAATCGGCCATGGGTGGCGAGGGGATGCGCAGCAACGCCTCGGGCATGGTCTCGATCAGCTCGTCGGCGGCGGCGATAGCGGGCGCGTACTGGCCGAGAAACATCGCACCGTAGGCCGCGAAGTGATAGTTATGCACGCGGTAGCCCGAGTAGAAGTTCATCGGTCCGGCGCGGTCGTAGAACTTGCGGTCCGCGACGATCGCCTTCTGATTCCAGTGCATCGCGTCGCGGTAGTGGCCGCATTGGATGTCGATGTGGGTCGGCATGTGCACGAGGTGGCCCATGTCGGGGCTCAGCTCGCGCAGCCGGTCGCCGGTCGCCAGCGCCACCTCCGGATGCGGCGACATCTCCATCAGGTGGACATGAAGGTGCAGGAGGCCGGGATGGCTCATCGCTCCGGGCAGATCGCGGAAGGCGGATTCGAGCACCTCGCGCGCCTCGAGCGTGCCGGCGCCGGCCGCCGGCTCGCCGCTGCGCAGGTCCCACATTTTCCAGGGCGTCCGATTGAGAATCGCCTCGGCGAAGATGGCGCGCAGATCGATGTCGGCGGGATGCGCCCGATGCGCGCGGCGCATCGCGTCGGTAAAGGCGTCGTTCCAGGGGCGCTGGTCGTCGATGGGCTCGCGCTGTGGATAGCGCGCGGGCAGCGCCTCGATCAGTGCGCGCTCCGGCGCGGTGACGCCGTCCGCCAGCGCGAGAGCGGCGCGCGCGGAGTCGTAAGCACGGGCGAGTGCCTTGGCCTTGCCGGCGGGATCCTGCAGTTCCCAGGGGAAGTTGTAGTTCGGCCCGACTGCGTAGGAGACGCCCCAATGGCCCATGGCGCATTTCGGATCGATCTCCAGCGCCTTCTCGAAGCAGGCGACAGCTTCCTCATGGTGGTAGCCAAAGCACCAGTTGAGGCCACGGTCGAACCAACGCTGAGCCTCCGCCGACGTGACGGTCACCTTGCGCGAGTAGGGGCCGAGATCGTAGGGATAGTCCATGTCGCCTCCTTCGCCATCTCCGTTGGCTCGGCGGCTTTGTGTAGCGCATCGGCGCCGCCATCCGTCCGGCTTGCCGCGTCGCCGGAAGTTCTTATTTGCTGTTCCGTCCCCGCTCCAGATTCATGTACCCGTCGCGGGTCTGCGGAAGCTTGCGGTCGAGAAGACGGGAGGCGATCACCGTCCGCAGAATCTGCGCGGTGCCGCCGCCGATGGTGAACATCCGGGCGTCACGCACCATCCGCTCGAGCGGCAGGTCGCGGCCGTAGCCCTCGGCGCCGAAGATCTGCAGCGCATCGTTGGTGACCTTGATAGCCATCTCCGAGGCGAAGACCTTGGCCTGTGCGGCCAGGGTCGGGTCGGGGAAGCCTGCGGGGTTGCTGGATGCCGCGTTGTAAATGAGTGCCTGCGCCGCGGCGATCCCGATCGACATGTCCGCGAGCATCCATTGCAGCCCCTGGAACTCCGCGATCGGCCGGCCGAACTGCTCGCGGGTCTTCGTGCGCTCGAGGGCGAGCTCGTAGGCGCCTTCCGCGAGGCCGAGGGCTACCGTGGCCGCGCCGACGCGCTGGCTGTTGTAGGCGTTCATGAGGCCCGCGAAGCTGCGACGCACGCCCTCGGGCGGAATGAGCGCCATCGCCGCCGGCACTTCCAAATCGCGAAACAGGATCTCCGTCTCGGGTATGCCGCGGAGCCCCATGGCGCGGCTGCGGCGGCCGATCTCGAGCCCTTCGACTTGCCGCGCACGGCGATGAAGCCCGCAATCCCCTGTTCTTCGCCGGCCTCGTCGAAGACGCGAGCGAAAATAAGATGCAGGCGCGAGACGCCGCCCCCGGTGATCCAGTGTTTCTTCCCATTCAGGATATAGACGTCGCCACGCCTGTCCGCTCGCGTCGTCATCTCGGAGGCGGCGCTCCCGGCCTCGGGCTCGGTGATGCAGATCGCGGGCTTGTCCCCATCGAGCACGAGCTCCGCCGCGAGCCGCTTCTGCGCCTCGCTGCCGTAGCGCATGATCGCGCTGATCGCGCCCATGTTCGCCTCGACGACGATGCGGGCGGTGACGCCGCAGACCTGCGCCATCTGCTCGATCGCGAGCACGGCTTCGAGGAACCCGAGCCCTCTGCCGCCATACGCTGTAGGGATCGTCATCCCCATGAGCCCCGCCTCGGTGAGGAGGCGTACGTTCTCCCAGGGATATTCCTCCGTGCGGTCGACCTCCGCCGCGTGCGCCGCAATCGCGCCGCGTGCCACCTCTCGCGCTCGCGTTTGGACGGCTATTTGCTCGTGACCGAGATCGACCATGGCGCGCGGCCTCAGGACCCGCCCGAGCATCCTCGCGCAGTATGGGTACCCAGTGTCAATGACGTTACAGGGTCGAGCAAATGGTTTCGGTACAGAAGGGTCTATTCCGGGAAGTTCTTGGGATTCCCTCCCAACAGCAACTTTGTGGCAGCTGGATTTAACTCAGCTCGGATGTCTCCTCCTGGCGGCACCTCAGCGACCAGCAAACTCGGCGGGTCGCAGGTCCGTTTCCGGCCATCTAACGGACGTTCATTGGCTCGTGAGCCACATCGCAGTTTGTCACCTCGGCGCGGGAACGTTTCCCTTCTCGGCCAAGATTCGAACGATTGGCCGCGCAGCCGAGCTCGAACGGTGCTCAGCAACGACTACGCGAACTTCTCGCCCAGATAGGACTTTCGCACCAAGTCGCTCCGCAAGAGGTCATCGGCCGAATCGTGGAGGGTGATGTATCCTGCCTGGATCACGTAGCCCCGGTTGGCGATGCGAAGCGCCATGCGGGCGTTCTGCTCCACGAGGAGGATCGTCATCCCCTGCTCGCGGATGTTGCCGATCGTCTCGAAGATGGTCGCAACCATGATCGGCGAAAGGCCCATGGACGGCTCGTCGAGAAGGAGCAGCTTAGGACGAGCCATCAGCGCGCGTCCCATTGCCAGCATCTGCTGCTCGCCCCCGGAGAGCGTCCCGCCCTTTTGGTGATACCGTTCCTTCAGGCGGGGGAAGAGCGTGAAGACCCGCTCTATGTCGGCAGCGACATTGTGCTTATCGTCGCGCGCGAAGGCGCCCAATTCCAGATTTTCGAGGACGGTCATGCGGCCAAAGATGCGCCGGCCCTCGGGGGAATGGGCAATCCCCATGCGCACCACTTTGTTGGTCGAGAGGCCGCTGATGCGCTTGCCTTCGAAGCGGACCTCGCCCTTGACCGGCCCGAGCGTGCCGATGATCGTCTTGAGCGTCGTAGTCTTTCCGGCTCCATTGGAGCCGATCAGCGTGACGATCTCCCCTCGCTCCACCTTGAGCGAGATCCCCTTCAGGGCCCGGATGTTTCCGTAGTTCGTGTGGATGTCCAAGAGCTCAAGCACTGGCCAGATCCGCTTCGTAGCCCTTGCCTAGGTATGCTTCGATGACCTTGGGATCGCGCTGCACCTGGGCCGGCGGGCCCTCGGCTATCTTGACCCCGTAATCCAGCACCGTGATGTGGTCGGAGAGCCCCATGACGACCTCCATGTGGTGCTCGATGAGGAGGATCGTCAGGTGCAGCTCGCGCCGGAGCCGCCCGAGAAACTCGGTCAACTCATCGGTCTCGCGGGGGTTCATCCCGGCGGCCGGCTCGTCGAGGAGCAGAAGCTTTGGGCGCGTCGCGAGCGCCCGAGCGATCTCCAGGCGACGCTGATCGCCGTACGGGAAGTTCTTGGCCAGGATCTCCGCCTGGCCGTCGAGCCCGACGAAGGCCAGGAGCTCGAGGGCACGCTTCCGGGCCGCGCGCTCATCCCTGAGAATCCAGGGGGGACGCACGACCGCCGCCGCGACGGCGCCGCGGAGACGGCAGTGCTCTCCCACCAGAATGTTCTCGAGCGCGGTCATGCTCGGGAAGAGGCGGATCGATTGAAACGTCCGGGAAATTCCGCGTTTCGTGATGCGATGTGGGCGAAGTCCGCTGATGCTCTCTCCGTCGAACAAGAGCTCGCCCGAGGTCGGCTTGAAAAGACCGGTGACGATATTGAAGAAGGTGGTCTTTCCCGCCCCGTTTGGGCCGATGAGGCCCGCGATCGTCCCTTCCTCGATCGCGAACTCAAGGTTGGTCAGGGCCGCAAGGCCGTCGAAGCGCTTGTTGATATCCTTCGCCTCCAGGATAAGGCGCTTGCTCCCGAGGCTGGCGCTTGGCGAGGGACGAGCCGTTCCCTCGCGCAGCCAGGAGATCACGCCGAGGTTCCTCTGTGGCTCAGGCAAGCGCTGCGACGGGAGCGCGCTCCCCTTCCCCTCCTCGAGCGGGCCCGCCGCAGTGACGCGGCGCCAGCGGCCGGCCTCGATCAGGCCGCCCGGTTTCAGATTCATCATGACGACGAGCCCGAGCCCGAAAAAGAACCAGCGCCAGAGCGTGAAATCCACCGTCGTCAACGCCTTGATCCCGACGGCGCCGCCGAGCGCGCGGGTCCACTGGGTGAGCTGGGCCAGAAAGATCCGGTCGAAGAGGGTGATCACGATCCCTCCCGCGATGACTCCGGGGATCGAGCCCATGCCGCCAAGGATCACCATGCAGAGCAGCATGACCGAGACGTTGAACTCGAAGGCGCCCGGCGTGATGGCCTGGAGCTTGGCCGCGAAGATGGAGCCGGCGAAACCCGAGAAGGTCGCGCCCAGCGCAAAGGCCAGGAGTTTGGATTTTACTGGGTCCACGCCCATGCAGGCGGCGGCGGTCTCGTCCTCGCGGATGGCCATCCAGGCCCGCCCCAGACGAGAGTCGCGCAACCGGTTTATGGCCCAGACGCAGGTTCCGCCGATGATCAGGATGAGGAAGTACCAAGGAACCGCGCTGGTCTCGAAGGGCACTCCGAACAGATGCGGCTGCCCGATGGGATTGACGCCGTTCTCGCCGCCCGTGAGGTTCAGGCGCGTGATCGGCTGCCATGTCCCGATCTGGATCGTGATGTCGCCGAGGTTTCGAATGGCCACCGGGATGATCTCACCGAAGGCCAGCGTGATGATCGCGAGATAGTCTCCGCGAACGCGCAGGGTGGGAGCGCCGATCATGACCCCGAAGGCTGCGGAGACGACGGCGCTGATCCAGATCACGTTCCAGAAGCCGAGTTCGATCCCCATGAGGGGCGAGTTCAACAGCCCCATGGTGTAGGCGCCGATTGCAAAGAACGCCGCGTAGCCGAGGTCCAGGAGGCCGGCGTAGCCGACCACGATATTGAGTCCGAGCGCCAGGAGGACATAGATCATGGCGTCGCTGACCGCATAGACCGTACCGAGGCCTAGTGTCTGGTCGGCAAAAGGATAGATGAGGAGGACGGCGCCAGCGAGCACCACCGTGAGGGCGGTGCGCGTTCGCTGGGGCAAGGACGTCCAGAGCGCGGTCGCGGACATGTCGCTAATGCTTCTCCGGCACCCGCTCCCCCAGAAGCCCATGGGGGCGGAACACCAGAACCAGGATCAGGATGGAGAAGACGATGGCATTGGTCCATCGGGCGGAGATGATCTGGTCGCTCCAGGCGGAGAGCACGCCGATCACAAATCCTCCGAGCGCCGCTCCCGGCATGTTGCCAATCCCTCCCAGCACGGCGGCGGTGAACGCTCGCAGTCCTGCCTGGTAGCCCATCCACCACTGGCCGATGTTGTAGTAGAGGCCCTGGACCACGCCCGCGGCGCCCGCGAGCGCGCCGCCGACGAAGAACGTCAGCATGATCATCAGCTCGACGTCGATCCCCATCGCCTCTGCGGTCTCACGATCCTGGGCGGCGGCGCGCATCGCCTTCCCCCAGTAGGTCCGGGTGACGAACAGGTGAAGCGCAAAGATCAGCGGAATCGTGACCCCGATGACCAGGAGATCCTTCGTGGTGATGTAGATTTGGCTATCCAGATGCCAGACATCCTGGACAAGGTCGATGCTCTGCAGCACGTCGGGATAGGAGAGGACAGAAGGCCCTTTCCAGACCAGGGTCAGGTTCTCGATCATGAAGGAGACGCCGATCGCGGAAATCAGCGGAACCAACCTCGGCGCACGCCGCAGGGGCCGATAGGCGATGCGATCCACCGCGACGTTGATCAAGCCGGTGACGAGCATGGTGCCGACAAGGATCAGCGGGAGAAAGACTGCGAGCTCCCATCCATGGAGCGTCCGCGCCAGGCCCATATCGACCAAAAAAGTGAGCGAGACCATGAGGCCCAGCATGAAGATGTCGCCGTGCGCGAAGTTGATCAGCTCGATGATGCCGTAGACCATCGTGTAGCCGAGCGCGATGAGCGCGAAAATAGACCCGCGGGTGATGCCGTTGATGGTCTGCTGGATGACTAGTTCGAGCCAACTCATGAGCCGGGACACGCAAAAGAGCGAGAGGGGCAGCAGGGATTATTGCCGAAACGCGAGGCGTGATTCATCGCATGCTTATCGACTATGGAGCTGGCTCGAGCGCTCGAGCACCGTACCGATGCCGACTCGACCTGAACGGTCCCACTCGATCTCGACCGGGCCGTCGCCGAGATGCGCTCCCGGGTTCGGTGCTTTGACCAAACGCGATGCTCCTGAAGGAGGGGGTGGGGATGGGTGGGGGAATAGGGCTGAGACCAGCCCTATTCCCCCTGTTGTGCGCTACTTCAGCGTCTCTACGTATTCGAACTTGCACCCGATGGGTGTGTCCGCCTTGACCACTTTATAGCCAGACATGACCTCCATCGTCGTATCGCCGTTCGCGTCGAAACTCCACTTGCCGTTGAGGCCATCAAAGTCCTTGGTGGCGCCGATTGCGGCCCGGATCTTCTCGCGGTCCTTTACGCCCGCGCGATTGATGGCAGCGATGGTCACTTCGGCGGCTTCCCAGGAATAGAGGGCATAGGTGGTAGGCTCGATTTTGAAGCGTTCTTTGTATTGCTTATAGATATCGCCGCCCTTTCCCTTCATCTGTTCAAAGGGCAGGCTGGCGAAGGAAAGGTGCACATCGGTCCCCATGGCGGCATCGCAGGTTGCGGCCTTCAGCAAATCTTCCTCCAGCAAGCCATCGGGGCCCTGGAAGCTGACCTTGGGCGTCGTCATCCCGAGATCCTTCATCTGCCGGATGATGGTTTGGCCGCCCGTCTCCACGACGCCCCCCATGTAGACCAAGTCGGCTCCGGATGCGCGGATCTTGGTGAGGATCGGCTTCTGATCAGGCTGCTTATAGTCGATCCCCTCGTTGGCCACGACCTCGAGGCCGATCTTCTTTGCCTCGGTTTCGAATACGTCCGCGATGCCTTTGCCGTAGAGCTCCTGGTCATTGAGGATGTAGACCTTCTTGTGGCCTAGCTTTTTGGCCCACCGCGCCCCCACGGCGCCTTGAATGTCGTCCGCGGGAGGCACGCGGAAGTAGCTCACGATCCCGAGCGGACGGTAAATCTCGGGCTCGCCCGGCGCAGCGCCGGCCTTCTTGGTGAGGCCGGGATAGGTGTTCGCCGGCGTGACCTGGGCCATATGAGCGCGCTGGGTGATGGTCATCGATATCTTCGCGGCGCCCGAGTTGTAGGTCCCGATGTAGACCATGGCATCGGCGTCGGCCACGGCCTTGTTGGCATTCTCCGCCTCCACCGCGCCGTCCCACTTGCCGGTTTGGGGCGACGCATCGTCCAGGTTCACCACCTCGAGGCAATAACCGCCGGCCTGAGACTTGTTCTGGTCCACCGCGAGGTCTACGCCATTCTTCATTCCGGTTCCCTCCGGAAGCATGGCGCCCTGCATCGGCCAACTCGTGTAGATCTTGATCTTGCCTTTGGAACAGTCGGCGGCGCTCGCCGAGATGGAAAACCCCGCAAGCGGAACTGCCATGGCGATGACAGCGAGAGCATTCAGGCGCTTCATGTGTCCCCTCCTAGTTGCGGCCCAACTAACCCTTTCCCAGTGTTCAGTTTGTTGTTGTTCTAGGGAAAAGCATCCGCAGGCCGATTAAGAATCGTATAGAGTGGGACTAGTGTTTTCAATAGTGCAGTGATGGGAAGTACCTAACCAGCTATTATGCTTTAGACAGTCAGGCATCGTCTCCGATGACCGTCCCGGTCATTGAAAAAGGGGCCGCCTCAATGGCGGCCCCGAAGTAAATGCGTAGCGTCGACACTCTAGCTTTGGCCGCACACCTGTCAACAACGCACCGGGCCCCACATTTTGCTAACTCGACGGCGATTGGTCGCGCCTTTGCGGCGGACCAGCTTGCGGCGGTCTTGCTTCCAAGCGTCGTGGAAGCTCGCCGAGTTGCTCTTGGGCCGCAGTATCGGATCGAGCTCGGAAAAGCGGATGCGCATGGGATGCGGCACGCCTTCGCCGAAGGCGATTCGCCTCCTGCTGCTGCAAGGCAGGAAGTGCGCTCAGCAATTCCGACGCATTGTCCGTGAGCACGCGCCGGAAAAAGGGCTGATCGGCCTCGCCGCTGAGCCGAAGCGCCAGGCCTCGGCGTCAGACGACCTCGAGCCCGACATCGCCGCCGCCGACGAGCATCTCGAGTCCCGAATCGGTGAGCGCATAGGTGCCGCCCTGCACGATGCCCAGGCCCTCCTCGAGAAGCTGGAGGTAGGCGTGGAGCACGAACACCATGCCGGCGCCAGGACCTGGTCAAAGCCGCGGCTGATCTGCAGGGGTTCGAGCCAGATCGGCGGGTAGGCGATGCCGATGCCATAGCCAAACCGCATGACGGCGGCGCCCTGGAGCCCGGCGCGCCCTAGAGGTTCCAGGGACGCCTCCTCCACGTCGGCAGCCCGGACGCCCGGACGCACCGCCGCAATCCCGGCGGCGAGGGAGCGACGGGCGAAGTCGTAGACCTCGCGGGCGCGCTTGCGTGGCTCGCCCACGGCGAGAGTGTGAACGGCCGTAGCGTGGTAGCGCCGGTCGACGCCGGCGAATTCGAGATGGACGAGATCGCCGGCCTCGATGACGCGGTCTCTCGGCGTCGCGTGGCCGCCGGCCGTGCGCGGTCCGCTCGCGAGCTCAGTCGGGATCGACCAGTAATCGCTTCCGGCGCGGCGCATCGCGCCTTCGACCGCAGCGGCGAGGGCGATCTCGGTCATGCCGCGTTTCAGGTTATTGCGTGCGGCATCGAGCCCGAGCCGCGCAAAGCGCGCGGCAGAGCGCACGTATGTCATCTCTTGCGGTGACTTGACGAGACGCAGCATCCCCAGCATCTCCGTGGCATCGGCGAGCTCGGCAGGCGCGAGCGCCCGGGCGATCGCTCTGCCCAGGGAATGGGGCAATGCATAGGACTGAGTCTCGATGCCGACCTTGCCGCCGCGAAAGCCCTTCTCGAATACGACCGACGCGATGAGAGCGGCGACGTCATCGGTGAACAAGTGGTAGGGGCGAATGTCGGTGACCCAGGAGGTCTCGCGTGGAAGCGCTAGGTCGACGTCGCGCACGATCAAGGTCGGCTCCCCGCCATCGGTCATGAAGATCAGCGCCTGCGGGCTGTTGACGCTGACCCAGGAATCGTAGCCGGCAAAATAGTAGAGGTGCTCCGGCGCGACGCTGACGCAGCAGCCGATGCCGTGCCGTCGGAGCGCCTCGCGCGCTCGGGTCAGACGGTCGCGGTGCTCCCGCTCGGTAAAGGCTGCGTAGGTCGCAGGCATGTTTGCCCCCAGTCCCCTCGTCCCCTGGCGAGGATAGAGCCCAACCCTAAACCCGGGACGTGCGCGATCCAAAGGTTCGAGCCACGCCAAGCTACTCCGCAATAGTGCCGAGCATGCGATACCACTCCCTTCAGTGGCGTGATCTGCAGCTTGGGTCACGGGTCCGTCGTTTGACCTAGATCAGTGCGTCCCGCCGCGAACCCCTATGCTGTACGTCTCGGGTGAGCAAATTGCCGAGGGAGTTCAGTGGCGTGGTTCGGTCCTGGACAGTCGGGGTCGACGTCGGGGGCACGTTCACCGATGTGGTGGCGACCGACCAGCTCACCGGCGCTGTCCGCACCGCCAAGACGCTGACGCGCGCAAAAGACCCAATCGGCGGCATTGAAGCGGCCTGCCACTCCGTGGAACTGGCCATGGACGATATTTCTGACCTGATCCTCGGCACGACCATGGCCACCAACGCAATTGTCGAGGGACGGCTCGCCAAGACCGCGCTGATTGCGACCGCCGGATTCGCCGATACGGTGGACATCGGCCGCCAGAACCGGCGTGAGCTCTACCGGATGGACGTAACGCCACGGCCGGAGCCGCTGGTTCCCCCCGGGCTTCGTCTCGAGGCCGCGGAACGGCTCGATGCCGAGGGCCGGACCGTAACCTCCCTCGACGACGGTGAAGCTAAAAGGCTGGCCGACGCGGTCAAAGCGCTGGGCGTCGAATCCGTCGCCGTCTGTCTCCTCCACAGTTATGTGGACGGCCGCCATGAAATCCGCATCGGCGAGGAACTCCGGCACAAGACGCCGTTCGTCGCATTGTCGCACGAGCTGAACCCCGAGCCGCGCGAATTCGAACGGATGAATTCGACGATTCTCAACGCGGCGCTCATGCCGACGGTGGCGCGGTACCTGCGGCGCCTGGAAGATCGGCTGGGCAAAGGAACGCGTCTGCACCTGTTTCACTCGGCGGGTGGCATGGCCTCCGCCGCATCGGTCGAGACACGGCCGCTCTCGATGGCGCTGTCGGGACCGGCGGCAGGCGTGGCCGCAGCGGCGCGAGTGGCCTCGCAACTGCAGCTGCCGGCGGTCATCGCATTCGACATGGGCGGCACAACGACCGATGTCAGCATCGTCGTCGACGGCAAGGCACAAATCGGCAGCAACCACCGGCTGGCCGGGTATCCGATCCGTCAGATGATGGTCGGCGTCGAATCAATCGGCGCCGGCGGCGGCTCCATTGCGCGGGTCGAGAACGGTGCCGTCCGGGTCGGGCCGGATAGCGCCGGCTCCGATCCGGGTCCAGCCTGCTACGGGCTGGGCGGCACTCAGCCGACGGTCACGGACGCCAATCTAGTGCTCGGATATCTCGACGCCGAGCGAGTGCTGGGCGGCACCGTCTGCCTCGACACGCAAAGAGCCGCCGCCTCGTTGTCGAGCGTCGCCCGAGCCGTCGGCACGTCGATCCATGAGGCCGCCCTCGGCATCCACCGTGTTGCTAATGCGAACATGGTCCGAGCGCTTCGGCGCGTCACGGTCGAGAGCGGGGTCGACGCGCGAGCCTGCGCGCTGCTTGCCTTTGGCGGCGCGGGCCCCATGCACGCGGTCGCTTTGGCGCGCGAGTTCGGCATAAGCCGGGTCATCGTGCCCCGTTACTCCAGCGCGTTTTCCGCGCTGGGTTGCCTCGTCGCCGACATGCGCTATGCCGAGCAGCGGTCATTACGCATGCCCGGCAGCGCGTGGGACTCAGCGCGGCTTGCACAGGTCGTCGACGGCATAACCGCCAGGCTTGCGACGCCGTTGCCCAAGTCCGGTCACGACGGCGACGGCCTGAAGGTCGATGTGGTGGGCCTAGTCCGCTATCGCGAGCAGAGCGACACGGTAGAGGTTCCGCTGACGGCGCCCTATGACCCCTCGGCGATCTCGGCCGCCTTCGAGGCCGCACATCGCCGTCTCTATGGCTTCGCCACCGATGAGGGGTGGGAGCTGGAGGCGGTGCGCGTCACGGTATTTGCAGGTGCCAACCGGCCGATTGGTCCGGTCCCACGAGCGACGGCATTGCGGTCGTGCAAAGCCTCCCGGCGGGCCCAATGCTGGTTCGAAGCCGGCGGTCCCGCGACGACGTCGTTCTACGATCGGGAAGCTCTGATTCCTGACGAGCGCATCGCCGGCCCGGCGATCATCGAGGATCCTTGGTCGACTGTGGTTGTACCGCCAGGCGCTGCGGTATGGGCGGACGGCCACGCAAACCTGCAGATCACCGCGATAGAGACGGCGCGATGAGCATTGTGAACGGAGGGGTGGATCCTTTCACCGTCGAGGTCATCCGCAACGCGCTGACCGCCATCGCCGAGGAGATGTCGCTCATCATCATGCGCTCGGCGCGATCGCCGCTGCTGCGCGAAGCGGGAGATCTATCGTCGGCGCTCACCGATGCAAGTGGCGGGCTGGTCGCGCAGGGTCGCGATATCCCCGCTCATCTGGGGATCATGGGATCGACGGTCACGGAATTCCTGAAGCGGGTCCCGGCGCACCGGCTTCAGCCCGGCGACGTCTGGTTCCTGAATTTGCCGGAAGTGGGCGGCAATCATCTCCCCGACGTGAAGGCCATCCGGCCGGTCTTCGCCGAGGGGAAGCTGCAGGCGTTCGCAGTCAACCTCGCGCATTGGGCCGACATCGGCGGCGCCCGTCCGGGCAGCTACGTGCCCGACGCGCTCGACACGTGGCAGGAAGGACTGCGGATATCACCGTTGCGGCTGTTTACCGCCGACGGACCGGACCGCGAGAAACTCGACCTCGTCATCGCCAATGTACGCGGTGGGTCCGAGCGCGAGGGCGACATTCTCGCCCAGATGGCGGCGACCCGCTCCGCAGAGGCGCGCCTCCACGAGCTCTTCGATCGTCATTCGGCGGCGAAGGTTCAGGATGCGATCGACAATCTGCACGACCAGTCGGAGAGCGAGATGCGCGCGGCGATTCGCGCACTTCCCGATGGTGTCTACGAGGGCGAGGATTTTCTCGACAACGACGGTATCGACAGGTCCCCGATTGCGGTGAGGGTAAAGATCACGGTCAAGGGCGACGAAGCGGTATTCGATTTCAGCGACACTGACGGCGCGGCACGCGGCCCGCTGAACGCGACGCCTTTCACCGCGGCAGCAAGCGTGTTCTATGCGATGAAGGCGATCGCCGGACCCGATATCCAACCCAACGCCGGCTGCGCGCGGCCACTCACGATCATCACCCGCCCTGGCTCGCTGCTCAATCCGCCTCGCGAGAGCCCGGTCGTCGGCGGGAACCACGAGACTTCGCAACGCATCGTCGACGCGATCTTCAAAGCGCTCGAGCCAGCGGTTCCTGCGCGCTTGTCGGCCGGCGGCTCGACGACTTCCGGACTTCTCCTGTTCAGCGGAATCGATCCCAGAACCGGCCGCTGGGTCACGCTTTACGAGGTTCACGGCGGCGGCGAAGGCGCCCGCATCGACCGCGATGGCTGCCCGGTGGTACGCGCCCACATGTCGAATGTGATGAACACGCCCGCGGAGATCATCGAGGCCTTCTATCCGATCCGGATCGAGCGCCAGACGCTGCGGCGCCACTCCGGCGGTGATGGACTCCACTGCGGTGGCGACGGCCAGATCCGTTGCTACCGCATCATGGGGCCCGAGATGGCCATGACCAGCATGGTCGAGCGATGCGACGTGCCGCCGTTCGGTCTGCAGGGCGGGCGACCGGGAAAACCGTTCCGCATTGAGCTGATCAAGGCTTCCGGCGAGACCGCGGCGGTCGACGGCAAGACGCATATTCGCTTGCACAAGGACGACCGCATCGTGATCGAGACGTCCGGAGGAGGCGGTTACGGCGCCATTCCTCGAACAGGAACACAGTAGGGGAGAGCATCGATGAGGCTCGAAGGCAAGAAGGCGATCGTCACCGGCGCGGGCCAGGGCATGGGCGGCACCATCACGCGCACTTTGGCGAAGGAAGGCGCCGACGTCTTCCTGACGGCTCGCACCCGTGGGCCGCTCGAGGAAGTCGCCGCCGAAGTCCGCCGAATGGGGCGCAAGGCGGAGGTCGCGACGAGCGACGTGACGAGAGAGAAAGATGTCGAAAGCATCATTGCCGCCGCAAAGACGTTCTTCGGCGGACGGATCGACATTCTCGTCAACGCCGCCGGTGCCACGGGACCGATCGAGACGCCGGTCTGGGAAATCGCAGCCGACGACTATGAGGCCTTGCTGCGCAAGAACGTGGTCGGCTCGTTTTTGCCGATCAAGCATGTTCTGCCGACCATGATTCAGCAACGCTACGGCAAGATCATCAATATCGGCGGGAGCTCGGGGATGCGCGGCTACCGGAAACGCGCGGCCTACAGCTCGTCGAAATGGGCGATCCGTGGGCTCACCCGGACGACGGCGCTCGATGTCGGCGAGTACAACATCAATTGCAACGCAGTGATGCCGGGCATTGTCGAGACACCGCGCATGCAGAAGCTCTGCCGGGTCAAGGCGGAGAAGCGTGGCTGGACCTATGAGCAAGTCTATTCCGAGTACGTCGACGAAATGGCGCTCCGCCGCGTAACGACACCGCAGGACGTCGCCAATCTGGTGGCGTTCCTGGCCAGCGACGAGTCCGGCAACATCACGGGCCAAGAGCTCGTGGTCGATGGCGGCTGGGCGGTGTAACGCGCACGGGAGTGCTGAACGAGGCTCGAG
The DNA here is from genome assembly GCA_035604335.1 of Allostellaceae bacterium. Taxonomy (GTDB): domain Bacteria; phylum Pseudomonadota; class Alphaproteobacteria; order ATCC43930; family CGMCC-115725; genus DASZHJ01. Next base: position 22,645 of record DATNIT010000233.1, read on the forward strand.
CGATGAGGTTCTCAGATGCTGCCGCGATTTGAGCTTTGTCAGCCCAGGACGCTTCCCGAGGCGCTGGGTCTGCTCTCGGAGGCCAATGGCTCGCTACGGCCGTTCGCCGGAGGGACCAATCTGATTCCCGATCTGCGCAGCGGCCGGGACCGCGGCGGCAAGTTCATGGCGCTCGCCAAGCTCGACGACCTGCGGTTCATCCGCAGTGCCGACGGCTGCGTCGAGATCGGCGGTCGCACCACGGTCAATGATCTCCTCCACTCGTCCGATATCGAGCGTGACGCGCCGGCGCTACACGCTTCGGCCAGGGCGTTCGCCGGGCACATGGTGCGGAACGCCGCCACGGTTGCCGGCAACATCTGCTACGGCTCTCCATCCGCGGATCTCCTGCCCCCGCTCCTTAGCCTCGACGCCGACGTGATGCTCGCCGGCGCGGCCGGAACGCGAACCACGCCGTTGGCGAGCTTCAACCTCGGCTACAAGAAAACGGCGCTGAAACCCGGCGAGCTCGTGACCAAGCTCTCCTGGCCGCATCCAAAAGCCGGCATGGTCCAGCTCTTCTACAAGCTCGGCCTGCGCAAGGGCGACGCGATCTCGGTCGCCAACGCCGCGGTCACTATGGCCCTGCAGGACAGGGTGTGCCGTCACGTCCGCATTGCCATGGGATCGGTAGCGGCGACGGTGGTGCGGGCGGAGGCCGCCGAAAAGCTGCTGCTTGGCCGGGAGCTCAATGACTGCCTGATCTCCGAGGCAGCCGACCTCGCGGCAGCAGCCTCCTCGCCGATCGACGATCTGCGGGCATCAAGGGAATACCGGCTTCATGTCACGCGCGTGGTGGTGAAGCGGCTGCTATGCCAGGCGATGGGAGGATGACGAACGTGGATGCAAGCAAGATCATCAAACTTACGATCAATGGCGCCGGGCTCGAAGCGCTGGCGGGGCCGCACCACACGCTGCTCGAGCTGCTCCGCAACAACGGCTACGTCGAGGTGAAATGCGGCTGCGAGAAAGGTGACTGTGGCGCCTGCGCGGTGCTGCTCGACGGCGAGGCGGTTGACGCTTGCCTGACGCTCGCCTGGATCGCCGACGGCGGCGACGTGTGGACCGTGAAGGGCATCGGCACGGAGTCCAAGCCGCACCCGTTGCAGAAAGCCTTCATCGAGGAGGGCTCGGTGCAGTGCGGTTACTGCATTCCCGGCGTGATCGTGGCAGCCAAGGCCCTGCTCGACCGGAACCCTGATCCCAGCGACGCCGATATCCGCGTGGCGCTAAGTGGAAACCTGTGCCGATGCACGGGCTACACCAGAATTTTCTCCGCGATTCACAAGGCGGCCGAGGAAATGCGGCGGGAGGCCCTGACCCATGCTTGAAACGCTCGCCGGCGGCGCCCCGAACGTCCAGCTGTGGCAAGTTGGGAAGCCGTTGATCCGCAAGGACGCCCCGAACAAGGCCTATGGCAATACGCTCTATGCGGGCGACCTCATGATGCCTGGAATGCTGCATGCTAAGGTGTTCCGAGCCGACCGCCCGAGCGCGAAGATTGTCAGGGTCGACGCTACGAAAGCGCGCGCACTTGCCGGCGTGCGCTGCGTGCTGACGGCCTGGGATCTGCCCGACCGTCTGGTCGTCACGGATATTCCAGGCCAGACCGGCGGCAAGACCAAGAACACAGCGCAGCCGATCCTCGCCAAGGAGCGGGTGCGTTTCTTCAACGAGCCGATCGCGCTGATCGCGGCCGACACCGAGGAGATCGCTGCCGCGGCCCGAGATCTGATCGAGGTGGAGTATGCGCCGCTTCCGGGCGTCTTCGATCCGGTCGAGGCGCTCAGGTCCGGCGCTCCGCAAGTCGACGGCGACGCCAACGTTGTCGCCGCCTACAGGATCAGGAAGGGCGACGTCGCCCGCGGGTTCGCCGAGGCTGACGTCATCGTCGAGAACCGCTTCCGCACCCAAGTTCAGGAGCAAGCCTTCCTCGAGCCGGAGGCGGGCCTGGCGTGGATGGACGACAAGGACGTCCTCAACATCAAGGTGTCGACCCAGGTGGTCGAGCATTTCCGCGCCATCGCCGACGCGATCGGCATCCCACACAACCGGGTCCACGTCGAAGCGATGTACGTCGGCGGCGGATTCGGCGGCAAGGAAGGCCTGACGATCGAGATGATGCTGGCGCTCCTCGCCTACCATACTCGCCGGCCGGTGCGTCTGATCCTCACGAGGGAGGAATCGTTCGTCAATCATGGCAACCGGCATCCCTTCACGCTGGAGTACCGGACGGGAGTGAAGAAGGACGGCAAGATCACCGCCCTGGAAGTCCGGCTGACCGCGGATTCCGGCGCCTATTCGAAGCTCAGCCCCTATGTCCTGCTCTATGCCACGGTTGGCGCGCCGGGCCCTTACCGCGTTGACAATCTCAAAGTCGACTCGGTGGTTGCTGCCACGAACAATCTCTCGACCTGCGCCTTCCGCGGATTTGGTACTATGCAGGCCTGCGTCGCGTACGAAGGCCAGATGGACGAGATCGCGAAGCGGCTCGGCATGAGCCCTTTGGAGCTGCGACGGCGGAACTTCATACAGACCGGCGACAAGAACGCGACCGGCCAGACGATCGAGAGCGCGGTCTGGTCGGAACAATGCGCCGTCCAGGCCCTGAAGGCATTGGGCGAGCCCGCCAGGGGCGACGACGTGATCAAGATCGGCCGCGGTCTCGCCTGCTACCAGCAGAGCTATGGCCGCATCCGCTGGTTCAAGGATTCGAGCGAGGCGTGGGTTGGCATCGAGGTCGACGGCACGGTGATCGTGCGGTGCGCCGTGACTGACATCGGAGCGGGCCAGTCGTCCTCGCTGGCTCAGATTGCCGCCGAGGTTCTGGGCGTGCCAATGGAGAAGGTTGTCACCTATTTCGGCGACTGCACGCTCAATCCGCTGGCTGGTACCTCGTCGGCGAGCCGCGCGCTCTACATGAGCGGCAACGCCACCAAGCTGGCCGCGACAAAGGTACGCGCGAACCTATTGGAATGGGCGGCGAAGCATTTCGCGGTTTCGCCAGACGAGCTGCAGCTGGCAGACTTCAGAGTGTTCGTCGTCGACGATCCGTCGCGTGGCATGCCGATCGACGAGCTAGCGAGAGAATGCGCGGCGGACGGGGTTCATCGCCATCACTTGGCTATGTTTCGGGCGCCAACCAGCGAGGGGCTCGACCCTGAGACGGGACAGGGCGACGTGTTCCCGGATTTCACTTTTGGCGCCCATGCCTGCGAAGTAGCGGTCGATACTGAGACGGGCGAGGTCACGGTTCTCAAGAGTGTCGGTGCGCACGATGTGGGCCAGTCGCTCAATCCACAGTCGGTGGCCGGGCAGATCGAAGGTAGCGCGCTGATGGGCCAGGGCTTCGCCTTGTGCGAAGAGATCGTGCAGCACAACGGCGTGCTGGTGACGCCGTCCTTCAGCGAGTATCTCATCCCGACCGCGGAAGACGTGCCGGACACCAAGGCGATCATTCTGGAGTCGCGCAGCGGCCTCGGCCCCTTTGGTGCGAAGGGCATGGGCGAGCCGGCCTTCGCACCGGTGGCGGCATCGATTGCCAATGCGGTAGCAGATGCCCTTGGTGTCCGTGTCTTTGAGTTGCCGATCACACCTGAGCGCGTGATTAACGCGCTGGTGCGAAAAGAAGCAAACACGGCGAACGCCCCAGCCTCACAGTCGGCTTGATCCCATTGCCGCCCTTCCCGTACGTTGTGGAACCCGTTAGCAGACACGACGGGCCTGAAAGACCCGGCCTTTCATGATCGGGACAGTCTCCTGGGAGGGGTACCTTGCGACTAGGGCCTGATCATTGGTGGTCGCGATTAACGCCCTGCGCGCGCTACGGGAGCATTGTGCTGTCGCTCGCCTGAGCCAGTTGTCTCTACGGTCCTCCGTTTGCTCCACCTGACTCCACGGCAATGAGATGCTCGCGAAATCGATCGCGTAACGCGAGCTTGTTCAATTTCCCGGTAGCTGTGTGCGGCAATGCCTCGAGTGCGACCACGTCATCCGGCATCCACCACTTTGGCACACGATCCCGATAGAGCGCGAGGATGCTGGCCTTGTCGAGCGCCTTGCCTTCCTTGAGGGTGACGACCAAGAGCGGCCGCTCACCCCATTTCGCGTGACTGGCCGCGACGATCGCGGCCTCCAATACGTCCGGATGCGAGACGGCAATGTTCTCGAGCGCGATCGAGCTGATCCATTCTCCGCCGGATTTGATTAGGTCCTTCGACCGGTCGACGATCTCCATGAATCCGTCAGGATCGATAGTGGAGACATCGCCGGTGAAGAGCCAGCCATCGGCGTTGACGGGATTGGAGTCCGTGGTCCGATAGTAACCGCTGGCGACCCAAGGGCCCCGCATCAGGAGATTGCCGAAGGATTTGCCGTCCCAGGGCAGCTCGGTCCCATCGGCATCGACGATCTTCATGTCGATACCATAGGGGCAGCGGCCCTGTTTCGTGCGCAGCTTCAGGAGCTCGTCGCCGGTCAATTTGCGGAATGATGGCGTTGCTTGATTGCAGCCACCGACCGGGCTGATCTCCGTCATGCCCCAGGCTGGGTCCACGTGGATGCCGTACTCGCGCTCGAAGGCCTCGATCAGCAGCGGTGGGCAGGCGGAGCCGCCGACGACGATGCGCTGCATGGTCTCGAGGCGCTTGTCGCTCGATCGGAGGTAGTGCAGCAATCCCAGCCAGATCGAGGGCACGCCGGCGGAGAACGTGACCTGCTCGCTGTTCATGAGCCATTCCAGGCTCGCGCCGTCGAGATCGCGGCCGGGCAGCACCAAGCCGCTACCCACCATGGCGGCCGCGTGCGGAATTCCCCAGCCGTTCGCGTGGAACATCGGGACCACGGGCATGACGCGATCCACGGCGCGAAAGGCGAAGACGTCGGCCATGTTGATGGCGTAGCTGTGCAGCACCGTCGATCGATGGCTGTAGAGCACGCCCCTCGGGCGGCCGGTCGTGCCGGAGGTGTAGCAAAGCGCCGATCCGGCATTCTCATCGAAGCTGGGCCATACGTAGCCGTCATCAGCCACGGCCATCAGCGCTTCATAGGAATGAATGCGGATGCCGGCGGCGGTGAGTGCTGGCGGACTGGACACAGCCTCCTGCAGCACGACGATGTCCCCGACGACGCCCTTCAGCTTGGACGAGAGCTTGTCCAACAGAGGGAGGAATTCCGCCTCCACGAAGAGGACTTTGTCCTCCGCATGGTCGATCATGTAGGCGATGTCGTCGGGCGAGAGTCTCGGATTGATCGTGTGGCAGATGGCCTGCATTCCCGGCACCGCGAAATAGAGCTCGAAATGCCGATAGCCGTTCCAGGCCATCGTGCCCACGCGGTCTCCGGGCTTGACGCCGAGCCTCTGCAGGACCCGCGCCAGCCTGCGCGCCCGGCGCTCGGCTTCGGCATAGATATACCGGTGGATGCCGCGTTCGCCGAATTTCGATACGATCTCGGCTTGTGCGTGGTGGCGAGCCGCGAACGTCAGAATCGACGAGATCATCAGTGGCGCGTCTTGCATCAGGGCACGCATGGCGCTCTCTCCCTTCACCATCCCCGGGCTCGGTGTGCGGGATAAGCCCGCTCGAGCCGCCGGACCAGAAAAGCCGAGCCATAGGACGAGATCATGAAGATGCCGCCCACGATGAGCATCGGCTCCAGATACCGGAACGATTGCGCGGCTTCGTCGAGCGCGGCGCCCAGCATCTCGTTGACCGTGATCGCGGCGAGGTAAGGCGTACTCTTGAACATCGCAATCAGATAATTGCCGAGCGGCGGAATCACCCGCGGTAGTGCCTGAGGTAGGATGACAGTGAGCCAAGTGCGCCCACGCGACAGGCCGAGCGCGGCGGCGGCGTCCCACTGTCCCGCAGAAATGCTCTCGAAGCCGGATCGATAGACCTCCGCGACATAGGCCGCGTATTGCAGGCCGAGCGCCGCGATCCCGGTCGCCAGCGCGCTGGTGGCGACGCCATAGAGCGGCAGGACGTAGTAGATGAAATAGAGCTGGACGAGCAAAGGCGTCCCGCGCAGGAACATCGCGGCCGCGGCCGAGCAGCGCCTGAGTGCCGGCCAGCGCGACCATCCTGCCAGTGCGAATCCCATGCCCAGCACCAAAGCGAGCGCCATGCCGAGCCCGGTCGCGATCAGGGTGGTCAGCGCCGCCCGTAGGATGATCGGCAGCACCTGCAGCGCGTAGCCGATATCGAAGGTCATGGGGTTCCGGCCACCGTGCCCGCCGCGCGATCTCTGTCGCGGGGCGCCAGCCGCGCCTCCAGCCTGTTCGTGAGCCGCATCAGCGGCAGCCCCAGCACAAAGTAGATCGCGAGCTCCAGGGCGTAGACCAGGGCCGCATGGCCCTCCCGCTCCGCGATCTCGCGCGCGGCCAGACTCAGATCTTGCAACGTGATCAGCGAGGCGATGGCCGTGAGCTTCAGCAGCTCGACCGCTTCGTTCCCGAAAGTAGGCAGCATCAATCGAATGGCTTGAGGCAGAATGACGAGCCGCATCGCTTGTACGCGGCTCAGGCCCAGCGAGGCCGCGGCCTCGCTCTGGCCGCAGCCGATCGACTGCACGGCCGCGCGCACGACTTGCGAGCCGTACCCGCCGACATTCAGGCCGAGCACGAGCGTGGCGACCAGGAAGGGCGGCAGCGAGATCCCAAGGACCGGGAGCACGTAGAACGCGACGAACAGCTGAACCAGGGCGGAAGCACCGCGCCAAAACTCAATGTAGAGTGTGGCCGCCGATCGTATGGCCTTGAAGGAGGAGAGTTGCGCCAGGCCCGCGCCGAAAGCAGTGAGCAATCCTAGGATGGCGGATGCCACGGTGAGCTCTATGGTCACGACGATCCCTCGTGCCAGGAGCAGCCACGCGTCCGGAGAGAGATCCACGATCCTGTGCCCGGACGCGGCCGCGGCGGGTCCGCCTAGCCACAGAGCTGCGCCGCGGTCAGAGCCTCCGGCGGCAGCTCGCTCTCGCCGAATCCATAGCGGCGCAGAATGGCCAAGAGACCGCCGCTCCGGCGCAGCTCGCGCAGTCCGTCGTCATAGGCGTCGCGCAGGGTGGCGTCCGCCGGCCGGAACGCGGTGCCGGGATACCCCTTCACCTCCTGTCCTTTCTCGTCGTGCCAGCCCGTGAAGGGAGCCGCTCTTTCAATTCCCGGATCTTTGGCGGTCGCGATCAAATTGACGATCGAGGCCGCGGTCCCCGCGACCACGGCGACGCGGCCGGCCTGCAGACCCGCCAGGGCCGCCTGGTTATCGGGGAACAGCAGGATGCGATCCTTCTGAACACCGGCCGCGTCGATGTATTGGATGAGCACGCTGCCGCGGTTGACGCCGATCTGAAAATCTGTGCGCTTGGCGAGATCGGTATAGCTGTGCAGATCGAGCGGGTTGCCCACCTTCACCAGGAAGGCATCCCCCATCTGGATGTCCGGATTGCCGAACAGAACCAGCTTGCACCGCGTGGGGTTGATGTAGAGCCCGGTTGCGACCGCATCGAACCGGTCGGCGAGCAATCCCGGTATCATCGCGGCAAATTCCGCCACGACAGGCTCGATGGTCTCGACGTCCAGAGGCGCAAGCGCCGCCCGGACTACGTCCGGCGCTTCTCCGGTCGCCGTGCCATCGGCGTTCAAGGTGGCCCACGGCGCCTGGTTGAAGAAGCCGAGCCGGATCCGCTTCTCTCGACGGATTCGCGCCAGGGTATCTTCCGCCGCGCGGGCAGGCTTCGAGCGCAGCGGTCCACCCGACGCGACGATCGAGCCGAGCCCTGCCGACAAAATCCGCATCGCCTCGCGGCGCGTTCTCCCGGTCATGCTGGCCCTCCGCTTCATCGGGCGAAACTGTCGGTGGTGAGAAGCTCTACGCGCAATTGATACCGGTCGGGGTGATAATGAACCTGGACCGCCTCGATCGGCAGGGGATCGTCGGCAAAATAGAGCCGCGTCGTCGTAAGGATCGGAGTCCCCGATTTCAGCTCGAGCAGCTTTGCGATATCGCCGCGTGCGACCGCGGGCTCGATCGTCTGCTCTCCCGAGCGGACTCGAATGCCCGTGAGCTCCTCCAAATATTGAATCGAGGTTTTGCCGTGGCGCATTTGCACCTTGTGGGCGACGCGCGCGAGAGCGGGCGCAAAGAATGAATGAGTGACGGCGTAAGGCTTGCGGTCGAGGTAATTGATCGCAGCGATCGCGTAGAGCTTCCCGTCTTTGGCTATCTCGAATGCCCTTTGCACCGCGGGAGGTGGAGTTTCCTGGCCGCGTCGAAGAATCCGAGCCGTCAATTTCCGGTCGAAGGTCAGCACGTCCTTGATATGGCCGACGAGCCGCAGGGATTTTCCGTCGCTAGTGGCCCGGTTGACGAAGGTGCCGATGCCGCGTCGACGATAGATCATCCGCGCGGCGACCAGCCGCTCGACCGCGCGCCGCACGGTAATCCGGCTGACGCCGTATATCTCGCACAATTCGAGCTCAGTCGGAATCGGCTCGTCGGGGACGAGCTCTCCAGTTTGGATCTTGCTGACGAGGTCTCTCTCGATCTCGGAATAAAGCGGCATCGGGGTTGTCCGTTTTCGCGGCAAGACCACAGCGGCTAGGGGCATCCAGGCTCATCCAATGGTCCGATGCCCTGGACAGCCCGATCGACTTTGTTATCCCGATCGACTTTGTTATGATGTCCTGGCAAGCCCTGTTGCGCAAGGGTTGCGCGGGCACTGCCGGGACGGGTGAAGGATTGAGCGCGGGCGCGGCCACAGGAGAGGCGGGGATTCCGGCGCAGCCGGGGCCGGACGCCCGTGCCGAAGGCGTTGAACTCTCGATCTTCGCATCCCGTGCCCGCAACATCGCCTGGATGATCGGCTCGAGCGTGGTCCGCTCCGCGCGATCAACCTTAATTCAGCAGGGCGATCTCGCGGCTGGAGTATTGGACCGCGCTGGCCGCGTGATCGCCCTCGACGAGCACTTGCCATTGATGGCGTATTCGCTTGGTCCCGGCGCACGCGCGATCCTCGACTTCTTCGGCGACGACATTCATTCGGGCGATGTCTTCATCCACAACGATGTGTGGCATGGAAACATACAGCACGCCGATACCGGCATCTTCATGCCGGTTTTCCACGGCAGCGCGCTGGCGGGGTGGGTCGCCTGCCGAGGCCACTGGGCGGATATCGGCGGCGCCGTCGCGGGCACGGCAAACCCGAACGCAAGAGAGGTGTGGGAGGAAGCGCTGCGGATTCCCCCGGTCCGCCTCATCGCCGGCGGCCGCGAATGCCGCGACGTCTGGAATCTCGTGTTCTCGAATGTCCGGGTGCGGAACCTTGTGGAGAGCGACGCTCGCGCGCAAATCGGGGCGTGCACGCTCGGAGCGAAAGCGCTCGCGGAGCTTGTGGTGCGATCCGGCGGCCTCAATCGTTTCACGAATCTGATCGAGGGATTGTTCCAATCGAGCGGCAATGCGCTGGACGCCGCGCTCGGAAAGCTGCCGCGCGGTCGGTTTCATGGAATTTCGAGGTATATCGACGACTCCCCCGAGGGCGTTACGGAATACCCCGTCCACGTCGCGATCGATTTCTCCGGCTCGAAGGTTGTCATCGATTTCGCGGGCTCGGCCCCGCAGACCGCGACGATGATGAACTCGCCGCTGCCCTCCACCACGGCGGCGGCGCTGGTGACCATCTTGATGTTGCTCGGTCCAAATGTGCAGCACGACGAGGGCGTACTCTCGAGGTTCGAGGTGCGCGCGCCATCGGGGAGCATGCTCAACGCGGCGTTCCCGGCGGCGACATTCGGCGGCAACAAGCTCTGCGAGGCCATCGGTACAGCGATCATGGATGCGCTTGCTGAGGTGCTGCCCGACCGCGTCTGCGCGGAGTGGTCGCGTCGCCTCTCGCTCCGCGTCGGCGGCGTCGATCCTCGACACGGGCGCCGCTACCAGGAGATGTTCTTCCTCACCTATGGCGGCGGCGGAGCCGCGCGCCAGGCGGACGGCTACAACCAGCCGGGCTTGATGAGCGGCGGCAATGTGGTGCATCGCGATTACGAGCACATGGAGCTGCAGGCGCCCATGATCGTGTGGAAGCACGAATACGCCGCGGGCAGCGCCGGCGACGGGCGGTGGCGCGGAGGTCTCGGCAACGAGACGATCATCGAGCACTACGGCCGGGATGTCGTGTTCGTTACGCATGGCAGCGGCACGACGGTGGGAGCGCAGGGCGTCTTTGGTGGCGCCCCCGCCATTCCCAACGTCCTCGAGATCAGAATCGCGGATGGCACGATTCGGCGTGTGCATGCGCGGGAGAAAGTCGGCCCGCTGTCTCCGCCCGTGACGAGCCGACAGGTCACCGGCGGCGGCGGCGGCTATGGCCGGCCGGAGGACCGCGATCCCGAAGCGTGCCGCAAGGACGCGCTCGAGGAACTGTCCGCCGCCACGGAGGTGCCCGCGTGATCCGGACCCGCCGCGCCGCTCCCCAGGTCGGGAGCGACCGGCACGCCCTGACCTTCGGGCTCGGGATCCTCACGGGACAAACGCGTCCCGGATCCGGCATGAGCGTCTCGGACGAGTATCGCGCGCTGATCTCGATCTCCCGCGCAGCGGAATCCCTGGGATTCGACAGCGTGTGGCTGAGCGAGCATCACGGTGCTGACGATGCCTATCTGCCGTCGCTGCTCCCCATGCTGGCTGCCATCGCGTCCGTCACGGAGAGGGTGCGTCTGGGGACGGCGATCCTCATCCCGGCGCTCTGTCACCCCATCGAGCTCGCCGAGAGCGTCGCGGTGGTCGATCAGATTTCGCGCGGCCGAGTGATCCTCGGTCTCGGGCTCGGATGGCGCAGGGAGGAGTTCGCAACGTTCGGCATTCCGTTCTCGGAAAGGGCAGGCCGCACGGCGGAGATCATCGGCATCTTGCGTCGCCTTTGGTCCGACGCCCCGGCGCCTTTCCGCGGCAGATACTACCAGCTGGACCGGATGCGGATCCGGCCTCTCCCCTACAGGTCCGGCGGACCACCGATCTATCTCGCGGGCTCGAAGGAAAAACCGATCCGCAGAGCCGCGGCGCTCGCGGACGGATTGTTCTACAGCCGCTCCGGTCCGACGGCGGCGAGCGTGCAACCCACCTTCGGCCATGTCGAAAGCGCGCTGCGTTGGATCGAGGACGAGCGGAGCCAGCGCGGCGCAATGGGTTCGTTCCCCCTCACGTTGCTGGTCAATGCCTTCGTTTCCAAGAGCGATCCCTGGGCGATCATCGGCGACGGCGTCGACCATCAATTCCTCGCGTATGCGCGGTGGAAGAAGGAAGACGCCGGGCTCGCGATGTCGCCGGAAGACGAGCTGGAGGCCGTGCGAAATGGTCGGCTGCTGATGCTGGCGGGCGACCCCGGGACGCTCGTGAGCGGCCTGGGTCCGTGGATCGATGTGCTCCTTCCGCATTGTCCGCTCAATCTCGTCGTGAAGATGCATTATCCCGGCGTTGGCGAAAACCGGACGATCGAGGCACTAGAGCTCTTTGCAAAGGAGGTCATGCCGCAGCTCAAGGGTCGCGCGACGGGCGATGCCGCACCCGCGTCCAACGCTTACGCGACGGGCTGAGCCATGAGCAGCGCGGCGGGGGCGATCGGTACAATGGGCGCGGAGAAAAGTGCCATGCGCCGGTCTTCCGTGCCGGCGCTCGAAGTGGCGCAACTCGGGCTACGCTACGGCCGACACACCATCCTCACGGACTTCAACCTGCAGGTGAAGGAAAGCGATTTCGTCTGTCTGCTGGGACCCAGCGGCTGCGGCAA
>DATNIT010000234.1:0-13936 GCA_035604335.1 Allostellaceae bacterium
AATCTGGTCATCCCGGAGAATTCCCATGTGCGGCTTGCCCATCATTCCAGCAATGACGGCGCGAGAATACTGCGGCGGTCTTACTCCTATAACGACGGTGTGAATTTCACCGCTGAGCGCTGGCCGCCGTGGCGACAAGGCATGGAGTATGACGCCGGACTGCTCTTCGTCTGCTATCAGCGCGATCCGCGGACAGGCTTCATCAAGATTTTCGAACGCATGTCGAAGTTCGACATGATGAACCAATTCGTCACCAACACAGGAAGCGGGATATTCGCCTGTCCCGGTGGAATTGGCAAAGGCGAGTTTATCGGGCAACGGATATTTGAAAAAGCATAGAGCACATTCAAAGCGATGTAGGTGGCAAACATGACTGAATTCGTTGGACGACTGGTTCTGTTTCTCGGGATTACCCTCGGTCTCTTCGCAGCCGTCCATACGGCGAAGGCGGACGACCAGACCGCTCCCATCGAGATAACCATCAAGGATCACCGGTTCTCGCCATCCGAGGTTCATGTGAAGGCCGGCACGCCAACCTTTCTTGAAATCGCGAATCAGGACCGTGAGCCGGAGGAATTCGAGATGCGGCAACTCGCCATCGAGAAAGTTATTCCTGCGGGCGGGAAAGGCAAAGTCAGGCTGAGGCCGCTCGGACCGGGGCGCTACACGTTCATCGGCGAATATCATGAGGACACGGCGCAAGGCGCCGTCGTCTCGGAGTAGGCTACGATGCTCGCGGCGCTGGTGATCGTATTTCGTGAAATTATCGAGGCTGGCCTCATCGTCGGCATCGTCCTCGCGGCAACTAAAGGCGTGCCGCGACGTGGCTGGTGGGTAGCCTACGGCGTGCTGGCTGGCGTCGCGGGCGCTTGCCTTGTGGCTGCCTTCGCCGGACAAATCTCCTCTTTGTTCGAGGGATCGGGCCAGGAACTCTTCAACGCCAGCATCCTGCTCCTCGCTGTCGGGATGCTGACATGGCACAACGTCTGGATGGCGAGTCACGGTCGCGCCATGGCCCAGGAAATGCGCAAGGTGGGGGCGGCCGTTACGGCCGGTCAGGAACCGTTGGCCGCCTTATCGATCGTCTGCGGTGTGGCGGTGCTCCGGGAGGGCTCGGAGATCGTCCTCTTCCTCTACAGCATTGCCGCATCCGGTGGAACATCAGCCGCCGGCATGATAACCGGTGGCGGGCTCGGCGTTCTCGCCGGGGCCTGTCTCTCGGCGCTCATGTATCTCGGCCTGCTGCGGATTCCAGCGCGTCATCTGTTCGGCGTGACATCGGGTCTTATCACCTTGCTCGCCGCAGGACTTGCGGCGCAGGCCATAGCGTTTGTCCAGCAGGCTGGATATATCGAAGTGCTGACCTCGACCGTGTGGGATTCGTCCTGGCTCTTGTCGGATGGCAGCCTGATCGGGCGCTTGTTCCACACGCTGATCGGCTACACCGATCGGCCGAACGGTGCGCAGGTCGCCATCTACGTCGTGACCATTGCGGTCATGATCGCGCTGATGCGGCTCGTTCCTTCTGCTCCGCCACGTGACGGTAAAGCCGTCGTGAGCTGATTCCCTGGCACTGTCCTTCATCCGCGGAACTCTTGATAATGCCGTCGGATCAATGGCTTGAGCCCCGACACTGCAAAGAGTAGATAAAATTGGTTGCAGGCCCTCGATTTGAACCTAGGACCTTACGGACCTGCAAATCGTCAGAAGATTGCTCACTTTCTGCTCGACTTCGCGCATGAAGGAAGCGTGCATGCTGGTGCGACGGTCCCCTCCAGGCCTGAAGCGCCGCCCGGCCATGGTCCCGGGCTTCCGGCAGTGGCAGCCCCGGAATGGCCGGCGCTGGAGAACTGGAGCCATCATAACGAACGTTCAAGCGATCAAGACCGAATCCCCGCAAGCTGCGGTATCCCTGACCCAGGGCGCGACCGGGCATCGGATGGCGCGTGCCGGATTGGGCGCCAAGCGGAAGAATTTGGCGAAGAAGACGATCGCCAAGCCGCACGCGGGCAAGGCGTCAAAAGCCGATGCGATCCTGAAGCTCCTGGACCGGAAGAATGGCGCCTCGATCGCCGATCTGCAGAAGGCGACGGGTTGGCAGCCGCATAGCGTGCGCGGCTTCCTGTCGGGGACGGTGAAGAGGCGGCTGGGACTTCGGCTTCAGTCCGAGCGAACCGGGAAGGGAGCGCGTCGCTATCTGATCGCCCCGGCATAAGCGCGTGTCCCGCGACGATCAGCTCGCCACGGAGATCGAGGAGCTGCCAGCTCTCGACACGGCCACTCTCCGCGAGCGATGGAGGGCACTGTTCGGTCTCGAGCCGGCGCCCCGGATCAGCAGGGATCTGTTGATCCGGGGCGTTGCCTATCGGCTTCAGGAGGAAGCCGATCACGGATTGAGCAATCGGGTTCTTCGCCGTCTGGCGCGCGTGGCCAAGGAATTGCGTGAAACCGGCTCAATGAAGGAGTCGGCCGGTGCTGGCATCAAGCCGGGCACCAAGCTCATCCGTGAATGGAAGGGGCGGGTGCATGAGGTGATCGTGCTCGAAGACACCTACATTTGGATGGGTAGGCCGTACCGGTCGCTCTCGCAGATCGCCCGGGCGATAACGGGAACGCGTTGGTCGGGACCCCGGTTCTTCGGCTTGGAAACCCCTCCGTCCGGCAGCGTGGCCGCCCGTGACGATGCCGCCATGATCTCCGCTGGTGCGGTCGATGTCTAACGCGACTCCACAGGCCCGCCGGGCACGGTGCGCGATCTATACCCGCAAATCATCGGAGGAGGGGCTCGAGCAGGCGTTCAACTCGCTTGATGCACAGCGTGAGGCCTGTGAGGCCTATATCAGGAGTCAGCGCCACGAGGGGTGGTCCGTCATTCCGACGCTCTACGACGATGGCGGCTTTTCCGGCGGAACGATGGACCGACCGGCGCTGCAGGCGCTGCTTGGCGATATTCAGGCCGGCAAGGTCGACGTGGTTGTCGTTTACAAGATCGATCGCCTGACCCGATCGCTGTATGATTTTGCCAAGATCGTCGAGATATTCGATGCCCAGAAAACGTCGTTCGTGTCGGTGACGCAGGCATTCAACACCACGACCTCGATGGGGCGCCTCACGCTCAACGTGCTTCTGTCGTTCGCGCAGTTCGAGCGCGAGATCACCGGCGAGCGCATCCGGGACAAGTTTGCCGCCTCGAAGAAGAAGGGCATGTGGATGGGAGGCAATGTCCCGCTTGGGTATGACGTCAGAGATCGCAGGCTCGTCATCAACGAAAGCGAAGCCCAGACCGTGCACACGATCTTCGGCCTCTACGCCAGGCTGGGCTCCGTGACCAAAGTGAAGGAGGAGGCCGATCGGCTCCGGCTGCGGACCAAGGCTCGAATATCCACGCAAAGGCAGCCCGGCGGCGCGCTCCCCTTCCGCACTGGCCATCTATACACCATCCTGCGCAATCCGCTCTATGTCGGACAGGTCCAGCAAAAGGGGCAGACCTATCCGGGCGATCACCCCGGGATTGTCGATCCGGTCGTCTGGGATCGGACCCAGGCCCATCTCGCATCGAACGCTGCCGCTCGCCGGACGGGAGCGTCGGCAAAGGAGCCGAGCCTGTTAGCGGGGCTGCTCTTCGACCGAGACGGCAACCGCATGACGCCAACTCATGCCGTCAAGGGTGGCAAGCGATATCGCTACTACGTCTCACACACCCTGATCGCTGGCCACGACATCGGTCGAAACGGGAATCGCGACGGTACCCGAATTCCGGCGCAGGAGATCGAGCAGCATGTCGCCGATGCCGTCCTATCTCTTCTCAGCGATGGTTCCCGCCTTCTCGCCGCTGTCGGTGTGGAAGATCGAAGCCCGATGGCGATTCGCCATGCTGTCGAGGGCGCAAGGGCTCTCGTCGTAGGCTTTACGGAGGGAAGTCCATCGGAGCGGAGGGAGCTGATCCAAAACATTGCCGAGCGTGTCGTGCTCGAAGACGATCTGATCCGCATTGACATCAACCGGTTTGGCCTTCGCTCCGTTCTTGCGATACCGGAGCACCAGGAGTCCGCAAGGCAGGACGAGGCGCCACTGGTCGTTTCCGTCCCGGTAGAGCTTCGACGTTTGGGAAAGGAAATCCGCCTCATCGTTACCTCGGGCAACCAGCAAGCCAAGCAGGATCCGGCGCTGATCAAGGCGATCGTTCGAGCCCATGCGTGGCTCGCCCTGTTGAGGAACCGGGAGGTCGAGTCGATTGCCGATATTGCCCGTTCCGAGAACCTGCAGCGGACCTACGTCAGCAGTCTCATGCCTTTCGCGTTCCTCGCCCCGGATATCACCGAAGCGATCCTCGATGGTTGTCAGCCTCTCGAGCTCAGCCTTGATCGCGTTCTGGCCTCATCGCCACTCCCGACATCCTGGACGAAGCAGCGCACTCTTCTTGGCTTCACGAAGCGCTGATCGCACACCGATCGAGGCGTTAACCCGTAACGCGTCGGGGGCCATGCGAGCGCTGGCGGCGCGGACCAGCGCGACGAGTCGATGCGTCTCGGCCCAGCGAGCGTCAGTCCAAAATGGGCGCCGAGAGCAGACGTGGGCGATAAAGCCGATTTCGTCGAACACGGCAGCGTTCACCTGACGCTCGGTGCCGCAAGGTCGGAGCTTACGTCCCGGAATGTCGCGTAAATTGCACGCGAACAGAGACCGGCCCGAAGAGAGAAGGCTGAGTGGTTGGGGGACTAGGATTCGAACCTAGACTGGCGGAGTCAGAGTCCGCTGTCCTACCGTTAGACGATCCCCCAACGAGAGATGTCGCCGCCGCCCCTCTCGATAGCACAATGGCCGCGTCTTTGAAAGGTGGCGCGCCTTGCGCTAGCATTGTCGGCGCGGCGGGTTTGGCGTCGCCGCCCGCGAGGATTCTGCATTGGCGCAAGCGATTCCGTCGACCGGCACGTCCGATCCGTCCGCGGAGGAGCGGCGCGATGTGTGCGCCGCGCTCGATCTCGGCACCAATAATTGCCGCCTGCTGATCGCGCGTCGGCGCGGCGCCGGGTTCCAGATCATCGACGCCTTCTCGCGCATCGTGCGCCTGGGCGAGGGGCTGGCCGCCTCGGGCCGCCTGTCGGAGCCGGCGATGGAACGCACCGTCGCCGCCTTGCGCGTCTGCGCCGGCAAGGTGGCGCGGAGCGGCGTGCGCCGGGCGCGCTATGTCGCGACCGAGGCCTGCCGCCGCGCCGCCAACTGCGCCGAGTTCATCGACCGCGTGCGCCGCGACACCGGCCTCCCCATCGAGATCATCGCCAGCGACGAGGAGGCGCGGCTCGTGGTTGCCGGCTGCGCGCCGCTGCTCGACCCCGCCGTTCCCAACGCGCTGGTGTTCGACATCGGCGGCGGCTCGACCGAGCTGGTGTGGCTCACGCAAGGCGAGGGGCTGGCGGTCAAGGGTTTCATGTCGGCGCCGCATGGCGTGGTGACGCTCGCCGACCGCTATGGCGGCCGCGCCGTCACCAGTGAAATCTACGACGCCATGGTCGAGGAGGTGCGCGCATCGCTGGCGCCGTTCGAGGAGCGGCACGCGATTTCCCGGCTGGTGGCCGACGGCTCGCTCCAGCTCCTCGGCAGCTCCGGCACGGTGACGACGCTCGCCGGCGTCCATCTCGATCTGCCGCGCTATGACCGCACCAAGGTCGACGGCTCGGTGCTGCGCTTTGCCGAGATCGACCGCGCCTCGCGCCGCCTCGCCGCACTGAGCTGGGAGGAGCGCGCGGCGCATCCCTGCATCGGCGAGGAGCGCGCCGATCTCGTGCTCGCGGGCTGCGCCATCCTCGAGGCCATTTGCAGCCTGTGGCCGGCGGGCCGCCTCGTGGTCGCCGACCGCGGCGTGCGCGAGGGCATCCTGCTGGGCTTCTTCCGCGGCGCCGCGTGATGGCAGCGCGCGGCAAGAAGCCGGCATCGCCGCCGCGCATGGCCACCGAGCGGGTCAAGACCGCCAAGCGCCGCAAAGTCTCCTCGACCGCCTGGCTCGCGCGCCAGCTCAATGATCCTTACGTCCATCGCGCGCGGCGCGAAGGCTACCGCTCGCGCGCCGCCTTCAAGCTCATCGAGCTCGACGACCGGTTCGGCCTGCTGCGCCCTGGCGCGCGCGTGGTCGATCTCGGCGCGGCGCCGGGCGGCTGGACCCAGGTCGCGGTCGCGCGCGTCGATGCGCCCGCGCGCGGCCGGGTGATCGCGATCGATCTCCAGCCCATGGCGGCGATCCCGGGCGCGACGGTGCTGGAGCTCGATTTTCTCCTCCCCGAAGCGCCCGCCGCGCTCGCCGCTGCGATGGGGGGCAAGGCCGATGTCGTGCTCTCCGACATGGCGGCGCCGGCGACCGGCCACGGCGCCACCGATCACGTGCGCATCGTGGCCTTGGCCGAGGCTGCGTTCGAGTTCGCGCGCGGCGCGCTCGCGCCGGGCGGCGCCTTCGTCGCCAAGGTCTATCAGGGCGGGGCCGAGGGCGCGCTGCTCACGGCGCTGAAACGCGATTTCGCCACCGTGCGCCACGCCAAGCCGCCTGCGAGTCGCACCGAATCGGCCGAGGTCTATGTCGTCGCGCAAGGGTTCCGCGGCGCAAGGTAGGGTTGCGCCTTGGGTGCTTCCTTTGCGTGGCGGGCCGTGTATAGTGCGTTGCCAACCCTGATCGGGAGGCAGCATGGAATTTCGCCAGGCACTGACGTTCGACGATGTGCTTCTGGTTCCGGCCGCCTCCGCCGTCCTCCCGACCGAGACCGACACGCGCACGCGCCTCACGCGCGAGGTGACGCTCGGCATTCCCATCATCTCGGCGGCGATGGACACGGTGACCGAAAGCGCGCTCGCCATCGCCATGGCGCAGGCGGGCGGGCTCGGCGTCATCCATCGCAACATCGCGATCGCGGCCCAGGCCGACCAGGTTCGCGCGGTCAAGAAGTTCGAGGCCGGCATGGTGGTGAACCCCGTCACCATCCATCCCGAGGCGACCCTCGCCGACGCCCTGAAGCTGATGGCGGACAACCGCATCTCCGGCATCCCGGTGGTCGAGCGCAGCTCGAATCGCCTGGTTGGCATCGTCACCAACCGCGACGTGCGCTTCGCCACCGATCCCACCCTGCCGATCAGCGCGCTCATGACCAAGGACCGGCTGGTCACGGTGCGCGAGAGCGTCAACCGCGAGGACGCCAAGCGCCTGCTGCACCAGCACCGCATCGAGAAGCTGATCGTGGTTGACGACGCCTATCGCTGCGTCGGCCTCGTCACGGTGAAGGACATCGAGAAGTCGCAGCGCTTTCCAAACGCCTGCAAGGACGAGCACGGCCGCCTGCGCGCCGGCGCCGCCACCGGCACGGGCGAGGACGGCGTCGAGCGCGCCAAGGCGCTGTTCGATGCCGGCGTCGACGTGCTCGTGGTCGATACCGCGCACGGCCACTCGCAGCGCGTCATCGACGTGGTGCGCCGCATCCGGCGGCTCTCCAACTCGACCCAGATCGTGGCTGGCAACGTCGCCACGTCCGAGGGCGCCGAGGCGCTGATGGACGCGGGCGCCGACGCGGTCAAGGTCGGGATCGGCCCCGGCTCCATCTGCACCACGCGCGTCGTCGCCGGCGTCGGCATGCCGCAGCTCACGGCAATCCTCGACGTGGTCGAGGTGTGCCGCAAGCGCGACGTGCCGGTGATCGCCGACGGCGGCATCAAGTTCTCGGGCGATCTCGCCAAGGCGGTCGCGGCGGGGGCCGATTGCGCCATGCTCGGCTCGCTCTTCGCCGGCACCGACGAGAGCCCGGGCGAGGTCTTCCTCTACCAGGGCCGCAGCTACAAGACCTATCGCGGCATGGGCTCGGTCGGCGCCATGGCGCGCGGCTCGGCCGACCGCTATTTCCAGGAAGAAGTGTCGAGCGAGCTGAAGCTGGTGCCGGAGGGGGTCGAGGGCCGGGTGCCGCACAAGGGCCCGGTCGGCAATGTCGTCCATCAGCTGGTCGGCGGGTTGCGCGCGGCGATGGGCTATACCGGCAACCGCACCATCGCCGAGATGCAGCATAATTGCCGCTTCGTGCGCATCACCGCCTCGGGCCTGCGCGAGAGCCACGCGCACGACATCGCCATCACGCGGGAGTCGCCGAATTACCGGCAGGATCTGTGACCCCGGGCGCGCGCGCCGAGGCCGCGATCTCGCTCCTCGCCGCGATCGATGAGCGCGTCGGCCCGGCGGACGACATCGTCGGGACATATTTCCGCCGCCACCGCTTCGCCGGCTCGAAGGATCGCGCCGCCATCTCCGACCATGTCTTCGCCGTGCTGCGCCGGCGCGCCAGCCTCGACTGGTGGATTGAGCGCGAAGGGCGCGGGCTTCCCGCCGATGCGCGGCGGCGCGTGATCGCCGCCCTCGTTCTCGCCGATGAATGGCCGCCCGATCGCCTCGCTCGCGAGTTCGACGGCGACCGCTTCCGCCCGGCGCGGCTCGAGGACAGCGAGCGGCGCCTCGCCGCCGCGCTTGAAGGCCACGCACTCGACGATCGCGCCATGCCCGCGCATGTGCGCGGCAATTATCCCGAATGGCTCGCACCCGCGCTCGAGGCGGCGCTGGGGCGCGACCTCGCGCGCGAGATGGCGGCGGCGGAGGAGGGCGCGCCGCTCGATTTGCGCGTCAATCTCCTCAAGAGCGACCGCGAGGCGGCGCGCGCCGCGCTCGCGCGCGAGGGGGTCAATGCGGCGCGCACGCCGCTCTCGCCGCTGGGCTTGCGCGTCTACGAGCGCATTCCGTTGTCGACGTTCGAGACCTTCCGCAAGGGCATGGTCGAGGTCCAGGACGAGGGCTCGCAATTGGCGTCGCTCATGGTGGACGCGAAGCCGGGCATGCGGGTCGTCGATTTCTGTGCCGGCGCCGGCGGCAAGACCCTGGCGCTCGCAGCATGCATGGGCAATCGCGGCCATCTCATCGCCTGCGACATCTCTTCCCATCGGCTCGAGCGCGCGACCGAGCGCGTGCGCCGCGCCGGCGCCACGATCGTGCAGCGCAAGGCGCTGGCGACGGCGCGCGACAAATGGGTGAAGCGCCACGCCCTGAGCTTCGACCGCGTGCTGGTCGATGCGCCCTGCACCGGCACCGGCACGTGGCGGCGCAACCCCGACGCCAAGTGGCGCCTGAAGCCCAAGGACCTCGCCGAACTGACCCAGCTCCAGGCCGAGATCCTCGACAGCGCGCAGCGCCTGGTGCGGCCGGGCGGCAGGCTGGTCTATGCCACATGCTCGCTGCTCGGCGACGAGGACGAGGCGCAAATCGAGCGCTTCCTCGCCGCTCATCCCGATTTCGCGGTGTTGCCGGCGGCGCGCGTGTGGCGCGACGCGGTCGGCGGCGACTGCCCGTCGCGCGGCAAGATGCTGCGCCTGACGCCGGCGCGAAACGGCACTGACGGGTTCTTCGTCGCCGTGCTGGAGCGCGCCAAGCCGGCGCTTGAAGCGGCCGCTGCCGCCGATGAAGATGCGCCGCCATGACCGACCGCGTGCTGATCCTCGATTTCGGCAGCCAGGTGACGCAGCTCATCGCCCGGCGCGTGCGCGAGAGCGGCGTCTATTGCGAGATCCATCCTTTCGCCATGGCGCCCGAGCGGATCAAGGAATTCGCGCCCAAGGCGATCATCCTGTCGGGCGGACCGGCCTCGGTCCACGAACACGGCACCCCGCGCGCGCCCCAGGAGGTGTTCGAGCTGGGCGTGCCGGTGCTCGGCATCTGCTATGGCCAGATGACCATGGCGGCGCAATTGGGCGGCAAGGTCGAGCCGTCGAGCCACCGCGAGTTCGGCCGCGCCTTCGTCGACGTGGTCGACGACTGCGCGCTTTTCGCCGGGCTGTGGCCCAAAGGCGCGCGCGAGCAGGTGTGGATGAGCCACGGCGACCGCATCACCGCGCTGCCGCCGGGCTTCCGCGTCGTCGCCACCAGCGAGGGCGCGCCCTTCGCCGCCATCGCCGACGACCGCCGCCGCTTCTATGGCCTGATGTTCCATCCCGAGGTCGCGCACACGCCCCAGGGCGCCGCGCTGCTGAGGAACTTCACCCACCGCGTCGCCGGCGCCAGCGGCGACTGGAGCATGGCCTCCTTCCGCCACGACGCGGTCCAGCGCGCGCGCCGGCAAGTGGGCGAGGGGCGCGTCATCTGCGGCCTCTCGGGCGGGGTCGACAGCTCGGTCGCGGCGGTCTTGCTGCACGAGGCGCTGGGCGAGCGCCTGACCTGCATTTTCGTCGATACCGGCCTCTTGCGCCTGGGCGAGGCCGACGAGGTGGTGCGGCTCTTCCGCGATCATTACAACATCCCTCTGGTGCATCGCGCGGCCGGCGACCTGTTTCTCGGCCGGCTCGCCGGCGTGACCGATCCCGAGCAGAAGCGCAAGATCATCGGCGCCACCTTCATCGACGTCTTCGAGGAGGAAGCGCGCGGCGTCGGCGGCGCCCAGTTCCTGGCCCAGGGCACGCTCTATCCCGACGTCATCGAATCGGTGAGCTTCACCGGCGGCCCTAGCGTGACGATCAAGTCGCACCACAATGTGGGCGGCCTGCCGGAGCGCATGAATTTGAAGCTGGTCGAGCCGCTGCGCGAGCTGTTCAAGGACGAGGTGCGCGCGCTGGGCCGCGAGCTGGGCCTGCCGGAGACGCTGGTGGGGCGCCATCCCTTCCCCGGCCCCGTCCTCGCCATCCGCATCCCCGGCGAGGTGACGCGCGACAGGCTCGACATCCTGCGCAAGGCCGACGCGATCTTCCTCGACGAGATCAGGCTCGCCGGGCTCTACGACGCGATCTGGCAGGCCTTCGCCGTGCTGCTGCCGGTCAGGACCGTGGGCGTGATGGGCGACAGCCGGTCTTATGATTTCGCCTGCGCCTTACGCGCCGTCACCTCGACCGACGGCATGACCGCGGACAGCTACCCCTTCGCGCACGAGTTCCTGGCCCGCACCGCGACCCGCATCATCAACGAGGTCAAGGGCATCAACCGCGTCGTCTACGACGTGACCTCGAAGCCGCCCGGCACGATCGAGTGGGAGTGAAGGGGGGCAACCGGCGGTGAAAGCGCAGTTTGGGCAGTGAATTTCGCTGTTGTGCCGCTGCTCTGTCGATCCCTTCGTCACTCGTTCGGCGCACTCTATGTCCGTGTTCTCAGCAAACTTTCCGAGCCGATCTGCGCGCAATTTCGAAGCATGTAAAGTGCCTTCAACGGGTGAGCGGGCCGTAGCGCAGAATGGCGTGTAAATCGGCGGGGCAGGTCCGAGCCCATGGCGTCACCCCGATCGCAGACGACTATCTCAATCGCGGACATCCTCACCCAGGTTCTTCGGCGACAACCGGTTACGGAAGCGCCGGCCGACCTATAGCGCGATACCGCACTTTTCGGGTGGCAATTGCCGTAACAGGAGGCGATCGTAGCAACATCCCAGTTATCGCTGCCGATCACCCGGAACGGCGGACTCGGGGCGCCAGGAGGGTCCGCTTTCAGGCGACACCAGCCGGAAGCGGACTTTTGCTCTGCGACAGTGGGGCGTAAGCTGCTGCCGTGCGAGCCAACGAAGCAAGGATGCGACAGGTGACCTTCCAGATCGAACGCATGCGCAGATACCTGGTCGGCCACAAACCGGCGCCGGGCCGGCCGCATCGTCTCTTCGAGCACAGCGACAACGGCTTTCTGGTCACCGGGTATGAAGACGGCAGCGACTGGCTGGTGTCACCCTTGGGGCGTCACACCTGGGGCAGGATCCTTCGTGATCGCCCGACAGCCGGTTGGGCGATCGGCGCCGATCGGCGAGATTATCACCGGCTCCATCTCTATATCCTCGACCTCCCGGCGAAATCATACACGGAGGTATCGGGTCTTTCGCTGAGCCGGGACTACGACATCGTGGACTACGATGGCGAACGGCTTGTGCTGCTTTGCCCACTGACCGCGGAGCGTGACGATCTCACGAGGGAGCTCGTGATGATTGATATCGCGTCAGCGAAGGTCGCCGACCGTTTCGTCCTGAAAGGTTATACCCACATATTTCGTCGCCCGATCGGACATACGCCCGACGGATGGCTCATCCTGGATGGATCTCTCCTCGGCGAAAATAACGAGCGCCTGTACAAGCAGGCAATCGCGCGCGTCCAGCCCCTCATCCGCCGGGTATCGTTCGAATTATTCCCGCCTGAAGGGTTTGCCACAGTGCTGATCAGCCCATCGGGCCAGCATGTGCTGAAAGGCTGCAAGATGCTTCGGCCGGAATTGGGATTGTCCACCGAGCCTGCCGCCATGGCAGGGATCGGCGAAGGGCCTGGAATTTACGAGCGTTCGATCGAGGTGTGGGCTGGCAACCCACTCTGCCATGTTGGCACTCTTCCGTTCGAATGGGCCAACTATAGCAATGTCTGGAAATTTCCCGAGCGTCACCAGATTTTTTGGCAGCCTGACGAAGCGGCATTCTGGTGGATTCAGCAAACGCAGGCGATATGTCTCGGGCTGGATGGCCGTGCATCCCCACCGATGCGTCTGGACACTTACCGTTCAATTTGTTCGGCGTTGCCTCGACGCATCGCTGAGTTCGAATTCGAGAGGGAAACGACCTTCGAAGTATACCAGTTGGATGGTTCGCCGTCCGAGGATTTGTCACCCAGGGATGCGCCCGCGCCGACAATCATCACGCCGAGCGCGACAGAGCAAAAGCGACAGCGGAACGCACAGGCGGCTCTGACAAAAATCGTCAAAGCGAAGAGCGAGCTGCGGTTTACCCTCAAGACATCGCAGGCGGCAGAAATTGTCGGCGCGATAGACGCCATCACTGCGGCGCTCGATCGAGGACTTGGCTGGTTTGCCGACGAATCCGGCATCATCAAGCTATCGGTGAAAATCGACGGTGTGACCTATAACGAGAAGCGCTTCTTTGGCCTTGTCGAGAAACTTGGTTCCGCGGCCGTGCCGGCGCTCACGCGTCTGCTGGCAAAATGCCGCCTGGATGCGGACCTCGAGCGTGTCTGGAGCGGCGAACTGGAGGATGGACATCAGGCGTTCGGCGCTGCAGCGAAGGCACTTGGTGGCATCGACGCAGGTGCCTGGGCTAAGCTTGCCGAATACGAGATGTGTATCGACGACTACCATGAGTCATATTTCCGCAACGAGGTGGTGCCGCATTTCATCAAATCGCACGGCTGGTGCGAGGAAAGCTTTGCCCTGGCGCTCGCCGACATCGTCCAGGTGCGTGGAAATCTCGGCGACAACTTCACCTATTCCTGGCGGCGCAGCGGCCTGGCAGCCGCCGCTGAAGCGGCATACGCGCCCGAGGCGTTTGCCGCGTTGATGCTCAGCGTCCGCGATCGGATGCTCACTTCGCCGGCTGGCACGTTCGCCAACTTCGTTGCCCGAGTTGCCGAAGATCCCCCATCCTCCTATGGCTGGCACAATTACGAGCGCCTGTTCGGTCAAATCAAAGGAAGCCTCACGTCCTGGGAAGTGCATTTGTTCGCGAAGCTGCAGGATCGTGCCGGGCGATAGGGTGCAATCAGCGCAGGCGCTCGTGACGGCTTTTTGGGGATGTGCATGTGCCGCGTGGTCGGCGGCGAGCAGATAAAAATACGACCAGTAGATGCCGATAGTCGCTGAAACCGAGCAAATCGCGGATTGCCGAAATTCGCCTTTGAAATCAAGAGGGCGGATTTCTGACGGATCGGGCGGACGGTTCTTCGGCGAGCGTGGAAAACATTTGCTCGGTTGAATCAAAGGGTTATGATTGTTGAAAATCATCGAGTGGGAGTGAGGGGTGCGGGATGCCCTGGAGGGTTTTGGAGGGAAATAGCGTAGGAAAAATAAAAGGTTACGGGATAGATCATTGATCATTCACCCTCCATCGTCTGTCTGTGCCGCTGTTTGTCCAAGTCATTGATTCGATAGGGGGTCGACATCCGCGGCGGCGGACCAAGCCGACTC
>DATNIT010000235.1:0-5134 GCA_035604335.1 Allostellaceae bacterium
TCCAGGTTTACCTTGACCTGCGGAATGCGCTCATGAAGGGGCGCTATGTCCCTGGGCAAAAGATAACGATCCGCGGCCTCGCGCAGGACTACAGAACCAGCCTCACGCCGGCACGCGAAGCCCTGCACTACCTGGTGGCAGAAGGCGTGCTGGTGAGCGAATCTAACCGCTCGGCCTACGTTCCCATCATGAGTGGCGACAGAATTCGAGAGCTCCGAGATATCCGAATGGCGAACGAGGGACTGGCGGCTGCTCGCGCCGCCGTCCAAATTACGAGAAAAGAAATCCAATACCTGCGCACGCTGGCCGCCGAGATAGCAGCCGCGAGAGAGCATGGTGAAGTGGAGGCCGATATCCTCAAGCTGACCGAATTCCAATTCTCGGTCTATCGAGCATCACGGATGCCTCGGCTAGTCAAGATAATCGAGAACTTATGGCTTCAGACCGGCCCCTATCTAAAGCTGCTGTACCCAGATTATGTGCGCACTGTCAGATCGCGTCGCGGCGATTGGCGGGACCGAATTTGCGCAGCTCTTAAAGAGCGTGACGGGGAGGCCGCTCGACGGGAGATCGAGAGCGATGTCGGAGAGGCGCTTGAATACCTGGCGAAGCTGGCCGACGCTGCCGTGGTTATGAGCCCCAGGGCGAAAAGCGGTTAGTCGCATTGCGGATTGGCCTGGTGCCAGCTGGCGCGGCCGTGCTTTTTTTGCGAGCTGGAATGAATGTCCGCCTCATTGGGAGCCCGGAACTCCGGTCAGAGGCCGCACCATCATCGGCACAAGCGACCACACGTATTCGGGCGATCAAATCCGCGATAGCCTCGAACCTCGCGAATTTAAGATCCCGGTGGCGCAGGTCACCGCTCAAAAGGAGCAACCCCGTCGCCCTCGTGGGGCTGTCACGCAGCAGCTCGCGGCGTGAACCCGAGGTCTCATTCTGGCAGGCAAGCCCCCGCAGGGTGCGTCTATGAGTTCACAGCCTAGGTAGAGGCGACGCTCCAGACGCTTCTCTGAGGATCTGCACTGATTTCCGCAGCCAGGATAGCTGCGCGAAACGCGGCTAAAGAGTGAAGCCAATGCCCATTGAGCGTCTCTGCAACTTGTGGCGCGACAGAGAGCACAAAGTTAGGAAACCGTTGTTCTATCCAGCAGAGCTACGGGGACGCGCGCACCGGCACCCTTATAGCAACCGCGGGCGGCCCTGGCCAATCGGGCTCGCGCGGGCCGGCCCATCCATAAAACTCCGTACCTGCCGTCATGACTCCGCCACAATCCCAGGCATTCCTTGTCACAAGAACATGGGAAGCCTTGCGTGGTTTGATCGTTTTGTCTAAAGAGCCGCCCGCTGATGGCAGTGCGAAGAAACACACCAAGAAGGAGTGCCCCCTCACATGGTTTCGCGTCGTCTGGTTCTCGGGTTCGGTTTCGCGCTCTTGGCGGCGGGAACGCCGATCGTGCCGGCGCTCGCCGCCGGCGAGTCGACGGCCGTCGTCGCCGATTTCGGCAATCACATGCTGCAGATGCTGAACGATCCTCAGGTGCCGACGGCCGAGCGGCAGAAACGCTTCGGCGCACTGCTCGACAAAGACTTCGACTTCGTCAAGATCGGCCGCTTCGTGCTCGGCCGCTACTGGCAGACCGCGACCGACCAGGAGAAGCAAGAATTCGCGCCGGTATTCCGCGACTACGTCGTGCAGAGCTATTCCGTGCGCTTCGGCGAGTTCGACAGCGTCACCTTCAAGGTGACGGGTGAGCGCCCGGAGAGTCCGACCAGCACCATCGTGAGCACCACCGTGATGCAGCGTGGCGGTCAGACGCCAGCCAAGGTCGACTGGCGCGTCGCGACGGACGCGGACTCGCCCAAGATCACCGAGGTGATCGTCGACGGCATCAGCATGTCGCTGACCCATCGGCAGGAGTTCGCCTCGCTGATCGAGCGCAGCGGCGGCGGTGTTTCCGGCCTGATCGCCCAGCTCAAGTCCAAGATCAACATCGCCCGGCAATAGCGCCGCTCCGGAGGGCGAGCCGAGGCTCGCTATTTCTGGCCGGCTTCGGCGAACACCTCGCGGGCGATGCGGAAGCTGTCGAGCGAGGCCGGCACGCCGCAATAGATCGCGGTCTGCAGCAGCACCTCGCGGATCTCGTCCTTGCTGACGCCGTTGGTGAGCGCGCCCTTTATGTGCAGCTTCACCTCGTGCGGGCGGTTGAGCGCGGTCAGCATGGCGAGGTTGATCAGGCTCCGCGTCTTGCGCGAGAGGCCGGGCCGGCCCCACACGGCGCCCCAGCAATACTCCGTCACCAGCTCCTGGAATGGCCGGGTGAAGTCGTCCGCCGCCTTGATGGAGTTATCCACGTATTTCCGGCCGAGCACCGCCCGGCGGATCTTCAGGCCCTTTTTGTAGACCGGTGTCTTCGTCGCTGCCATGACCTCGCCCTCCGCTTTGGTTGGAAGCCGCGATCAAATCATGAGGCCGTCGGCTAGGCCAAGAGCTTCGGCGATACGACTACGCGCGTCGCGAGGGTTGGTGTGGCGGCTCGCGACACGCGGAAGAGATCAGAATTGGCCGGGCTTGATCTTGAAGATGTCGAGATTCTTGGGGTCCTCGACATAGACCAGACGGCCGAAGGGAATGCGCGGCGGCGGCTTCGTCTCGTCGGGCTTCTCGCCGGCACGGGGCGCTTCCGGCACGGTGCCGTACTGCAGCTGCACGACGCGGCCTTTCTCGTCCGTGCCCTGAAACAGCAGCGTGTTCCCGTCCGAGAGCTGCGCGTTGATGATGCGGTTCTCGGGCTTGAAGGATTGGCCGAGGAAATAGTTGAGCAGCTCCTGCGCGCCGCCCAGCACGCCGGTGCTGGTGGGCGCGGTCTCGCTCACGCCCGCGCCCCACATGAGAACCACCTGAAACAGTTTCTTCTGGCTGTAGCCGACGATGTAGTGCACGCGCGCCACGGAAATCTCCGGCAGCACGTCCTTGGCGGTGATGGTGAGGACCGTGGTGCGGTCGATCGGGTTGACCTCCTTGGAGATCGTGGACTCCTTGACGCTGAAGTCGGCCGCGATCGCGCGCTTCACCGCGGCCTCGTCCATGCCGAATTTGGCGCTGCGAAAGCCCTCGACGTCATAGGGTTTGGCCTCGCCGGCGTTGGGCGCGAGCGGAGCGATGCCGCTGGAGGGCGCCTGCTGTGCCCACAGTGCGCTGCCGCTCGCGGCCGCGAGCACTACCGTCAGCGCCAAGGCGCGCAGGCAGGCGACGGCGTTCATCTCAGCGCCCGGCCGCCCGTCGCTCGGCCATGATCTGGACCAACCGGTCCCAGGCGCCGAGCGACAGGAAGTGCGAGTAGATCAGCGCGATCCAGCCCTTGGACCGCCAGTCCAGGAACGTGTCCGCCGGACAGGTGTTGAACTTGGCCTCGTCGATCATCTTGAAGCCGCGCACCACGATGCTCTCGCCGCCCGGCAGCTTCACGGTGGCGTCCTTGGGTATCAGCAGCTCGACCTGGGCGAGCGTGCGGCCGAGCTCGCGCGTCGCCTCGTGTTGGCGCTGGTAGGCAACGCAGAACTCCAGCGCCTTCTGCGTGATCTCCGTGGCCTTGCCGTCGCGGAAGAACGGGTTCGCGGTCGTCGCCTCCAGCAGGTCCGAGGCCTCGTCGACACAGAGCGTGAGGTCCTGATTTCCAGACTGCTCCGAGAAAAGAAACGGGTAGCGCCGGACATACGCGGGCACGTATGCGCCGCGGCGCCAGCTGCCGTCAGGCTCGACGTAGAGATTCGCCTGGTCCTGGATGCCGACCACGGCCATCGGCATCGGCACCGGCTCGTTGCTGAAGACGATGGGATAGTCGCGCTGCGCGTGGAACAACTCCTGCACGGTGAGCGGGATGGCGTTGGTCTGCGCGGCGAAGCGGTAGTTGGGGGCGCGCTTGAGCGACACCTCCGAGTGCACCTGCGCTTGCAGCGCGAACGGCCTCTTGTAGAACATCGGAAGCGCGGCGGCCTGCTGGAGCTGCGCCGCGGACTGCTGTGCCATCCCTGACCTTCCCGACCGGCTCCGACCCGCTCGCCGATCGCGGCAGGACGGTATTCAAGAAGCCCGGCCTGGGCAAGGGTGGCGGGCGGGCCGCGCCCGCTTGACGGCACGGCACCTTGCGTGGAGCCTCATCCAATGTTGCCCGTTGAGGCCGAACGGCTCATTGGCGTTCTCTCCCGGTGGGTCGAGCGTCAACATACCTGTCGGGCGATGGCCGTCGTGGGATCGTGGGCCCGAGGCACCGCAAGATCGGACTCTGACCTCGACCTGCTTCTGTTGACGAACACGCTCGACCATTGGTCGTCGGATGCCGACTGGCTCCCGGGCGTCGGCCTGGACGAAATCGCAATGGAAATTAAGTCCGCTCAACTGCTGCGATATGGAGCCACTCGCTCCTGGCACATTCAGCTAAGCCCGCCGGCAGAGTTGGAATTGACTTTTGCAGATCTCACCTGGGCGAACCTGACGCCCATCGATCCCGGCAGCCGAAAGGTGGTCTCCGGTGGCATTCGGATCACTGTCGATAAGGATAAACTGCTGGCAACATTGAAACGCATCGTCCTCGGCTGAGGCACGGCGCCGAGGCCTTTACGGGCTCACCGCGAGCGCGGCTGATATTGCGCGAGCGAGGTGTACTGGTCGGGCCAGGCGAGCGCGTAGCCTTGCTCCTGGGCGGCGTGGCGGGTCCAGTAGGGATCGTAGAGATGCGCGCGGGCGAGCACGCAGAGATCGGCGCGGCCCGCCACCAGGATGCTGTTGACGTCGGCCCAGGTCGAGATGGCGCCGACCGTCATGGTGGGGATCTCGGCCTCGCGGCGCACGCGGTCGCTGTAGGGGGTCTGGAAGAGCCGGCCGTAGCGCGGCTTCTGGTCCGGCACGGTCTGTCCCGCGGATACGTCGACGATGTCGCAACCCCGCGCCTTCAGCGCCTTGGCGACCCCGACGGCGTCTACGCCGTCGAAGCCGCCGGGCATCCAGTCGGTACCGGAGATGCGGACGCTCATGGGCTTGTGTTGGGGCCAAACGGCGCGCACCGCGTCGAAGACCTCAAGGGGAAAGCGCAGCCGGTTCTCGAGGATGCCGCCGTATTCGTCGCTTCTCGCGTTC
>DATNIT010000236.1:0-31757 GCA_035604335.1 Allostellaceae bacterium
GGCTGTATCGGGAGCCCAATTGTACGCTTGTGTAAAATCGAGAACGGATTTCGTCGGCATTGTTTCAGTGCCGATGCGGTCAAGGAATCCATTCTCGACAAAGAACCCAACCAGCAGCGAAACGGTATTGGGGTGGGTATCCACATCTTGGCCCACGTCTTTGTAGTTGGCGGTATGTGATCCGCCATCGCTTCTGATCCCGTAGGCCCGGATGATGTCGAGCTGTTTCTGAAATTTGATGCGCTCGGAGGGCAGGCGCTTCGTAGGTTGCGGTTTGGCTGGGAGCGGCCGGATTTTGGCGGCCCGGTGCGGCAGAGGCTTAATCTTTTTATTGGTGGCATCAGCCTTTGCCGCGCCAGGGGCAACGACCGGGGCGTCCTTGGCTTCGGCCAGAACCTTGGCTGTATCGGTCATGCTGGCTTCCTATATCAAGTCGTTCGCGGCAAACATCATATGCTTTTATGAGTTGCTCGTCAAAAGACTCGCTACAGAAAGAAAATCCAATGAGAATCAGTTGGTTAGGCTTTTCCCCATCGGCTTTTCGCGGCCTTTCTCGCGATCTCGGCCCGCTTCTTCTTGGACAGTTTAGCGGCCCGTGCCTTCCCGCCGAGGCTCCCCAGCTCGGCCGCCGCGCTCCGCTGGCGGGTTAGGTCCTCCGTGATCTCGCCCGTGGCGATCTTCGCCACCATGACGGCGGCGCCGATCACGTCGGCGGGGCGCCTCTCGCCTCTAGGTCCCTTGGGCATGTTATCACCAAGGCCAAAAGCCGTTAATGGACGCCCATCGGAAATAGGCCGCCATGACGGCAAGGAGAATACCGATGATCCAGACTACCGCATTCGATGACATTTGGCGCTCCATGCTTTCCGCTAAGCATGGGCGTCTGTAAGATGGCGTCAAGAGCTATCGGATTTCAAACTGAGACAGTGCCATCCAGATCATGGCATCCGCCAAATCGGGCACGGCATCATAGTCAAAGAATGCGGTCTGCGGTTCTTATCGATCGCGGGAATGGCCGCCAACAGCAAGGATCAAGCGATGAAGAAGGCGTATGTTGCCGTCGCGGCCGGCATCCTGTCCGCGGCTGTAAGTCTGCCCGCGCCGGCTCTTGCCGTCGTATGCTCCTGGGACTGGAAATATGGATCGCCCAACGGAATGGACTATGTCCTTCCGATTGAGACCAACGGTCCGCAGGTAGCCACCTTCACGGTCTTCGGTTCGATCACGGAGATCCAAATCAACCAAGGCGGCACGAAGATCTACCGTGGACCGGTGCCCGCGACGTGGAACGTGCCAGGGTCGACACAGATTGTCGTGACCGGCGGAACGGTGGGCTCTGTGCTGCGAATCACGACGGATTGGAGCGCGCGACCGAATACCTGCCGCTAACCGTCGCGCCGGAGCCGACCAGATCGCGCCATCGAAGGGCGGTACAGCAAGGCTGCTGCCCGGTCGCAGGGTTTCCCCCTCCTCCGCAATGGCTGGTGTGGTACATACCCAGCGCATGAAGATCGCAACCTGGAACGTCAATTCGATCAAGGTGCGGCTGGCGCATGTGCTCGCGTGGCTCGAGAGCGCGCAGCCCGATGCGCTCTGCCTGCAAGAGATCAAATGCGCGACCGACGAATTCCCTGCGCTGGAGCTGAAAGGGCTCGGCTATTACGCCGCGGTCTCCGGCCAGAAGACCTACAACGGCGTGGCGCTGCTCACCAAGGATGCCCCGCAGGACGTGCGGATCGGGCTTAGCGGCGATCCCAGCGACACGCAGTCGCGCTACATCGAGGCGACCGTGCGCGGCGTGCGGATCGCTTCGATCTATCTGCCCAACGGCAATCCGGTCGAGAGCGACAAGTTCCCCTACAAGCTCGCCTGGATGGAACGGCTGATGGCGCGCGCCCGGGAGTTGCTCGCGAGCGAGGTGCCGACGGTGCTGGCGGGCGATTACAACGTGGCGCCCGCTGACGCCGATGTTTACGACGCCGAGGCCTGGCGGGGCGATGCGCTGTGCCGTCCGGAGTCGCGCCGGGCCTTCCGCGCCCTCCTCCACGCCGGCTTCACCGACGCGTTTCGGGTGTTCCATCCGGAGCCGCATCGGTACAGCTTCTGGGATTACCAAGCGGGACGCTGGAGCCGCGACGAGGGCCTGCGCATCGACCACGTGCTGCTGTCGCCCCAGGCGGCCGACCGGCTGACCGCGGCGGATATCGACAAGGCGCCGCGCGGACGCGACAAGGCCTCCGATCACACGCCGGTCTGGTGCTCGCTCGCCGAGAGGGAAAGCTAGAACTTCAGGCCGTACCGCAGGCGGTAGGTCCCGATCGGCCCGCCGCGCTCGCTGCCGTCGGTGGGGTGGGACTCTTCCACGCTGAGGGCGAAGCTGTTCTGGCTGTCGAGCCGATAACCAAACTCGAAGCCGCCATGCAGCATGAGCGGCGCATTGTAGGCCCGCGGGCCGGCATCCTCGAAGCTCGGCGTCCGCTGCGTCAGGACGGACCCGCCCAATCCCACCGCACCGTAAAAACCCGTGGGCTTGGGATCGCCGATATCGACGCTGATCCCGAGGTAGCTGCGCTGGCTCGCGCTGCTGGCAAGCCCCAGCGGGCTCAGCTGCGGGGTGCGCGGCGTGAACATGAATTGCTGCCCGGGATTATCGGACAGGCTCAGCATCATTGCATAGCCCGGCTCGTCCAGAGGCAATCCGCCGGCCGGTGTCGAGGGCTCCTGGAAACCCGTTCGAAAGTCCGGCAAGGGTACCGAGCCCCAGACCAGCTTGAGGCCACCGACATAGTTGGTGGGCGCCAAACCATCGGCGCGCGCCGGCCCCGCTCCCGCGATCAGAACCGCGAGCGCAGTCAAGCCCAGGATGTTCGCCCAAAGGCGCATCAGCGCCGGCTCCGCTTCAGCCAATAGGCCATGTAACCATCGAGCAAGTCGACCGCGTTGGGCGCCAGCGCGGTGAACTTGGCACCCACCGTGCCCTGTTCGCTCCTGGTCCAGATGATCTCGCCCACGAAACTGCAACTCCTGTTCGTCTCGGACATGTAGAGGATCCCCTCGACTCCGTCCCCTACTCCCAATGCCAAATCGGTCGCGTCGATCTGGAACCCGCCGAGGGACCAGTTGACCGCGACATAATCCCGCTCGGCGATCCGCACCACCAAAGGCGGCACCGGATAGCGCCGGTCGCGGCGAAATTCTACCCGGCCAACAGAGATATGGGAATGCTTGAAGGACATACCAGCGCCTCCCCAGCGCATCCTGTGCCCGCAGCGTTAACGAATCGTTCCGGCCGCCCAGTTAGGCGGCGAACGCGGGCCCGAGCGGGCGCAACCGGATGCCCGGCCGCAGGCGCTTGAACGGGAAATCCAACGGGTCGGCCAACATGGCGCCCGGTGCTTTTACAACCAGAATGTCCTGGGCGATCGGGTCGAAGTCCGCCCGGAAATGGACGGAACTCTTGAGAGCGAGAATTCGTGCGGTGGTGGGCTCGACGCCCAAATGCCGGAAAATCGCCTGGTCCGCCGCCTGGACCTTTCGGGTCGCCGTCACCACGCGCACGCCGCCGATCCGCAGGAGCGCCATCGGACCGAGCTTCATATGAGCGCCGCCGTACATAGGCCCGGTGCCCTGAAACTCACCTGTTCCAAGGGCCTCCACGACGAAGCTACCATGGAATGGTCGCTGACCGGGAGCGCCCGACTTGCCGCCGAGGTCAAGGGTTACGGTTGCGCCTTTCCCGGCGGCGTGGGCCGCCGCGGCGGAAGCGGGGTCCCACATCACCGCGAGTGCCGTCTCCGGCGCCCGCGCGCGAACCAGCGCCTCGAGCAGACCAACGGTGTCGGAGGAGCCTCCGGCGCCGGGATTGTCTTGGGTGTCCGCGAGCACGATGGGCTTGCCGGCCGGGCGCCGCAGCGCTTCCGCCACGCCTGCGTCCGCATCGTAAATCGTGCCGGCAAATTCCCCTTCCCGCGCGGAAATCGCCGCGGTCAGGGCCTGCACGGCCGCGCGGGTACGGCCGGGATCTTCGCCGTAGCCGAAGATGGCACCACCGCAATCCCGGAAGTCCGCGGCCGGGAACCCCGGCGTGAACGAGAGCAACACCCCGGTATCCCGCTCGATCCGCTCGAGATCCCGATAGACGGCGCCGCCGGGCTCGGTCATCGTGCACTGCCAGGGCAATGGTATCAAGAATGGCAGCAGATTCAGTGCTTTGTTCGGCTTTTCTCCACCAGAGAGTAAGCCGTGAAGAACCTCGGCGGCCCGCTTGCCGGTGTCGGCCATATCGACGTGCGGATAGGTACGGTACGCGACCATGACGTCCGCAAAATCAATCATTTGCTCAGTAACGTTGGCATGAAGGTCGAGGCTGGTCACGATCGGGATCTTGCGACCCACGACGGCGCGCACGCGGCGCAGCAACTCGCCCTCGCCGTCATCGAGATGCTCGGTCACCATGGCACCGTGGAGATCGAGGAAGATGCCATCGAGGGAGCCGGCCGCCCTGAGGTCCTCCAGCATCGGGGCCAGGATTCGCTCATAAGCATCCTCGGTCACATGGGCCGACGGGGTCGCCGCCGCCCAGACCAGCGGCACCAGGGTATGCCCGTGGCCGGCCAACACGTCGATCGCGCCGGAAATCGGCAGGTTCATACCCTTGAAGGTCGTGAAAAAAGATTGCCCGCGCTGAATCCCGGGCCAGCCGCCACCCTGCTGGAACTCCTCGTAGGTCGCCTTGAGCGGCGCAAAGGTGTTGGTCTCGTGGTGCAGTCCGCCGATCGCGATTCGTGCCATCACTCTTCCCTATTTGCGGGCGGATAACGATGCTGCCCGCCCTGAAAGTCCTCGACTATCCAGCCCTCGGCGCCACGGGCCGGCGCGGCGTAGCTTGGTCCCACCGGGACTTTGCCCTGGCCGCCCGGAAGATCGAGCACATAGGAGGGCTGACAAAGCCCGGAGACGCGGCCCCGCAATTGGCGCATCAGCGCCTGCCCCTCGCGCAGATCCGGCCGAAAATGGCTGGTACCCCGGGCGAGATCGGGGTGATGGAGGTAATAGGGCTTGACCCGCGCCTCAACCAAGCCGCGAAACAGGCTCTCCAGCACCGCCGCGTCGTCGTTCACGCCCTTGAGCAGGACGGTTTGACCGAGCAGGGGAATGCCCGCCGTCGCGAGCCGGCGGCAGGCCGCTCGGAACGTCGGCGTGAGCTCCCGGGGGTGATTGGCGTGGATCGCCACATAGAGCGCCTTCTCGGAGTCGAGGGCGCCCACCAGCCGGGCGCTCACCCGCCCGGGATCGACTACCGGCACGCGCGTGTGGAACCGGATCACCTGCACATGCTCGATCCCATCGAGCGCGCGCACGATCTCGGCGAGGCGGCGCGGCGACATGACGAAGGGATCGCCGCCGGTGACGATGACCTCCCAGATTTCGGGGTGCGTCCGGATGTAAGCGAGGGCCTGGGTCAGCTCCGCCGAGGTCAGCGTCTCGCCCTCCGGGCCAACCTGCTCGCGCCGGAAACAGAAGCGGCAATAGACGGGGCACACATGCAACGGCTTCAGGAGCACGCGGTCCGGATAGCGATGCACGATCCCTTTGACTGGCGACAGCCGCTCGTCGCCGATGGGGTCTGCGCGCTCCTCGGGCGCGACGGCGAGCTCGGCCAAATTCGGAATGAATTGCCGCGCGATCGGGTCGGCGGGATCCGCGGGATCGATCAGCTCCGCCATCGCCGGCGTGATCGCGACCGCATAGCGCTCGGCCACGCGCTTGAGCGACGCTGCGTCCGCGTCCGGCACCAGACCGCGCGCCGCCAGCTCCCCGACCCTGCGCAGAGACGGTGCCGCCATCAGGTATCTGCGTAGACGTGCGTCTCGGCGCGGCCGCCGGGATGGGTCACCGCGCCCTTCTCGGCGTCGCCCACGGTCTGGGCATATTTCCAGAGCGCACCGGACTGGAAATCGTGGCGCCGCGGCTTCCACTGCTTCTTCCGCTCGGCAAGCTCCGCCTGCGAAAGCTCGACGGCGATCGTGCCCTTGTCGGCATCGATCGCGATGATGTCGCCGTCCCGCAGCAGCCCGATGGGTCCGCCCACCGCCGCCTCGGGCCCGACATGCCCGATGCAGAAGCCGCGCGTGGCGCCGGAGAACCGGCCGTCGGTGATGAGCGCGACCTTATCGCCCATGCCTTGACCGTAGATCGCCGCGGTGGTCGCCAGCATCTCGCGCATGCCGGGGCCGCCGCGCGGACCTTCGTTCCGGATCACCAGCACCTCGCCCGCCTTGTAGTTCCGCTGCTCGACGGCGGCGAAACAATCCTCCTCGCGCTCGAACACGCGCGCGGGGCCGCGGAACACCAGGGTCTTCATGCCGGCGACCTTCACGATCGCTCCCTGGGGCGCGAGATTGCCCTTGAGCCCGACCACGCCGCCGGTCGGCGAGAGCGGCGCCGAGGTGGGGCGGACGACATCCTGGGCCTTCGGCACCACGACGTCGCGCAGGTTCTCGGCGATCGTCTTGCCGGTGACCGTCAGGCAATCGCCGTGGAGATAGCCGCCATCCAGCAGCGCCTTCATGAGAATGGGCACGCCGCCGGCCTCGTAGAGGTCCTTGGCGACATAGCGGCCCGCGGGCTTGAGGTCCGCGATGTACGGCGTGCGCTTGAAGATCTCCGCAACCGCGTGCAGGTCGAAATCGATGCCGGCCTCATGGGCCATCGCCGGCAGATGCAGCGCGCCGTTGGTCGAGCCGCCCGACGCCGCCACCACCATGGCCGCGTTCTCGAAGGCCTTGCGGGTGGCGATGTCGCGGGGACGGATGCGCGAGCGCAGCAGGCTCATGACCGCTTCGCCCGAGGCTTCCGCATAGGCGTCGCGGGAGTCATAGGGCGCGGGCGCACCGGCCGAGCCCGGCAGCGCCAAGCCGATCGCCTCGGAGACGCAAGCCATGGTGTTGGCCGTGAACTGGCCGCCGCAGGAGCCCGAGGAGGGACACGCCACGCACTCGAGCTCGTGCAGATCCTCGATGCTCATCTTGCCGGAGCTGTGCGCGCCCACGGCCTCGAACAGGTCCTGCACGGTCACGTCCTTGCCGCGGAACCGGCCGGGCAGGATCGAGCCGCCGTACATGAAAACCGAGGGCACGTTGAGACGGAGCATCGCCATCATGACACCGGGCAGCGACTTGTCGCAGCCGGCGAGACCCACCAGCGCGTCGTAGCAATGGCCGCGCATCGTCAGCTCGATCGAATCCGCGATCACCTCGCGCGAAACCAGCGAGGACTTCATGCCGGCATGACCCATGGCGATGCCGTCGGTGACCGTGATGGTGGTAAATTCCCGCGGCGTGCCGCCGCGGGAGGCTACGCCTTTCTTGACCACCTGCGCCTGCCGCGCCAGTGCGATGTTGCAGGGCGCGGCCTCGTTCCAAGTCGTGGCGACGCCGATCAAGGGCTGATGGATCTGCTCGTCCGTGAGGCCCATGGCGTAGAGATACGAGCGGTGCGGCGCGCGCTCCGGGCCCTCCGTGACGTGCCGGCTCGGCAGCTTGCTCTTGTCGACCACGAGTTTCTTAACGTCGTCAGGCATGGCGCCCTCCCGGCTTCGCGCGAAGGCTGGCACCATACAAAGCTCATGGGCCTCTTGCCAGTCTGTCGGCCGTTCTTGGCGGCATGGCTGTTAATCGGTAAAGAACAGCGTTCCCCGGGAGCCGCGATTGCCCTTCATCACCTTCGAGCACGCCTGGCGGGAGTATCGCCGCGCAGAACGACGTTTGCCGGCGAAGCCACTGTCCGTGCACCCGACGCGCGTCGCCGGCATCGCCGCGATCCGGCAACATTTCGACGCGGTGATCCTCGACGCCTGGGGCGTGCTCAATCTCGGGGAGATCCCGATCCCGCGCGCGCTCGCCGCGGTGAAGGAATTACGCGACGCGAGTGTGCCGCTGCTCGTGCTCAGCAACGATGCGAGCGCCGACAAAGCGTCCGCGGTCGCGAAGCACCGCCGCCGCGGCTATGATTTTCGCGCCGAGGAGATCATCGCGGGTCTCGACCTCCTGCCGGAGACATTGGCGGAGCTGGCGCTCGAGGCGCCGCCGGGGCTGATCGCCGACCCGCCGGCGCCCATGCAGGCGCTCACCGGCGCCATGCCCTCTTTGGCCGACGACCTTGCGCCCTACGAGCGCGTTCCCGCCATCGCGTTTCTCTCGGCCGACCGCTGGTCGGAGCCGAGGCAGGCCTTGCTCCGCGAGAGCCTCCTTCATCAACCGCGCCCGCTCATCGTCTGCAACCCCGACATCGCGTCGCCCGACGCGCACCTGCTCAACGCCGAGCCCGGCTACTACGCGCACCGGATCGCGGACGAGACGGGGATTGCGCCAATCCTCTGCGGTAAGCCCGACGGCGGCATCTACCGCAAGGCATTGGAGCGCCTCCCGGGCATCAGGCCCGAGCGCGTGCTCTGCGTCGGCGATACGCTCCATACCGACATCCTCGGCGCGCGCGCCGCGGGCTGCCGCGCCATGTTGGTGGAGGACGGCTTCTGTGCCGGCCGCGACGCGCTCGCGCTGGCGGCGGAGTGCGGGATCTGGCCCGATTTCGTGGCGCCGGGTCTCTAGTGTCCCGCCCCTGAAATTCGTAAGACGAATTTCAGGGATAAGCGGGCCACTAATCTATTGAGCTAGTGTGATTCAGATTCCGAAGTTCGCCTTGCGAACTTAGGAATCATCACACTAGGCGCCGAGGTTATCGCGCGAGCGACCCCGCGGCGATGACGGCGCCGAGGATCGTGGCGATGACGATATAGAGGCCGATGGCGACCAGGATCACGACCGCGGTGTACGCGGCCGAGCGCTCCTGCGGCACGCCCATCATCACGGAAGTGCCGGTATAGAGTATGTAAAGGCTGTAGAGCCCGCCGATCGTCGAGATCAGCGCGAGCGCGGGGATCAGGCTGAAGATGCCGGCAACCCAGGAGGCCGTGTAGCCATAGGCCACGAGCTTGAGGCCTTGCGCCAGGTCATCCTTTCCACCGAAGGAGGGCGCGATCTTGCTGGCGATCAGCCCAAGCACATAGACGCTCGCCAAGGCCATCGCGAAAGCGATGACTCCGAACACGACGCTGGCGCTGAAGCTCAGACCGCCGTTGAAGAGCAGATTGCCGAGGATGGACGCGACCGGCGTGATCGCCGCGAGCGGCGCAACATAGCCGGCATAGAGCTCGGCCGTCCCGGTGCTCTCGCCGGCGATCACCGGCCATTCGGCCCTTGGAGCCGTCAGAATGCCCTTTGCGCGCGCGACGAGATCCACGGCTCCCCCTATATATCTCGGATCGAAAGGCCGGCCCCTCCGTCGGTTCTCGCGAGCCTAGCTCAACGAACGCGACGCGGCTATGCGCGGTCGGCGCAAGGGCATGCCCATTCCTGCTTGATCGTCATCAGACCCTCTCCCCCGCTCGGGGAGAGGGCCGCGCAGCCTTAGCGAGCGGTAGCGAGCTTAGGCGGAGCTGGGTGAGGGGGCATCGCTCCGGTGTATGCGCCGGCACCCTCGATCGCTCTGCGATCGATGTTGCGATGTTCCGCATCGCAACCACCTCACCCTCCCGCTACGCGGGCCCCTCCCTCTCCCCGCGCCAAGGCGCGCGGAGAGGGGCTCCTGAGCCGTGCGATCCTGGGTTAAGCCGGGCCCAGCCGGGCCATGGCCGCGCGCACGCGTGCGAGCGCGGCCTCATGCTCGACGAGCCGGTCGCGCTGCTCCTCGACCACCTCGGGCTTCGCCTTCGAGAGGAATTGCTCGTTGCCGAGCTTGCGGCCGATCTTGTCGAGCTCGCTGGATATCGCCTTGGCCTCCTTGTCGAGGCGCTGCCGCTCCTTGCCGAGGTCGATGGCACTCGCGAGATCGAGGAACACGGTGGCGCCCTCGACCGTCACTTGCACGGCCTGGCGCGCCATCTGCTCCCAGCCGGCGCCCTCGGCCTTCTCCATGCCCTTGAGGCGGGCGAGCCGTTTGATGGCGTCGAGATGCGTCTCGATCCGAGCGGGCACCAGCGCGCTTTCGGACCGGATGAAGGCGGCGATTTCCTGACCCGCCGGCACGTTCATTTCCGACCGGACGGTCCGGATGGCCGCGATCAGCGCGACCACCCACTCCATCTCGGCGATCCCTGCGGCATCGCGCTTGAGCCCCGAATAGTCCGGCCATTTCGCCGAGATCAGCAGACCGCCCTCCGCACCCGAGAGATGCTCCCACACGGCCTCGGTGATGAAGGGCGCGATCGGGTGCAGGAGATGTGCGATCTGCGCCAGCACCCAGGCGGCAGTGGCGCGGGTCTCAGCCTTCGCCACCGCGTCTGAGCCGTTGAGGATTGGCTTTGCGAATTCCAGGTACCAATCGCAATAGGTGCCCCAGGTGAATTGGTAGAGCGCGCCCGCGGCCTCGTTGAACTTGTACTCATCGAGCGCCGCGACGACACGTGCGCCCGTTTCGGCGAGCATGCCCACGATCCAGCGGCTGAGCGTGAGCGTGCAGCGATCGGGATCGAAGCCGGGCGCGAGGTTGCACTCGTTCATCTCGCCGAACCGCGCGGCGTTCCAGAGCTTGGTGGCGAAGTTTCGGTAGCCCTCGACGCGGGATTCCGAGAGCTTGATGTCGCGGCCTTGGGCCGCCAGCGCCGTCAGCGTGAAGCGCAGCGCGTCGCAGCCGTAGCGCTCGATCAGGTCCAGGGGGTCGATGATGTTGCCCTTGGACTTCGACATCTTCTGCCCGCGCTCGTCGCGCACGAGCGCGTGGATGTAGACCGTGCGGAACGGCACGTCCTTCATAAAGTAGTGGCCCATCATCATCATCCGCGCGACCCAGAAGAAGATGATGTCGAAGCCCGTTACGAGGACGTCGCCGGGATAGTAGCGCTTGAGCTCCTTCGTCTCCTCCGGCCAGCCCAAGGTCGAGAACGGAAACAGCGCCGAGGAGAACCAGGTGTCGAGCACGTCTGGATCGCGCCGGAGGTCCGTGGGCTTACCGTAGTGCTTGGCTGCCGCGGCGTGCGCCTCGGTCTCCGTCTCCTCCACGAAGATCGTGCCGTCGGGCCCGTACCACGCGGGGATCTGGTGGCCCCACCAGAGTTGGCGCGAGATATTCCAGGGCTGGATGTTGCGCATCCACTCGAAGAAGGTGTTCTCCCAGCTCTTCGGCACGAACACCGTGCGCCCGGTCTCCACCGCCTTGATCGGCTCCTCGGCCAGCGTCTTGGCGTCGCAGTACCATTGGTCGGAGAGCCAGGGCTCGATCACCGCGCCCGAGCGGTCGCCGTGCGGCACCATGTGGACGTGGTCCTCGACCTTCTCGACGAGGCCGAGCGCTTCCATGTCGGCGACCACGCGCTTCCTCCCGGCGAGGCGGTCGAGGCCGCGATAGGCCTCGGGCACGGCGTCGTTGAGGTGCGAGTCCGCGTCGAGCACGTTGATCAGCGCCAGCTTGTGCCGGCGCCCGACCTGGAAATCGTTGAAATCGTGCGCCGGCGTGATTTTGACCGCGCCGCTGCCGGTGGCGGGATCGGCGTACTCGTCCGCGACGATGGGAATCCGGCGGCCCACCAGCGGCAGGATCGCGTGCTTGCCCACGAGGTGCCGGTAGCGCGCGTCCTCGGGATGCACGGCGACGCCGCTGTCGCCGAGCATGGTCTCGGGCCGCGTGGTCGCGACCACGATGAACTCGCCCTCGGCGCCCTCGATCGGATACTTGAAATGCCAGAGGTGGCCCTTGGTCTCGTGGTTCTCCACCTCGAGATCGGAGATCGCGGTGTGGAGGCCCGGGTCCCAGTTGACCAGGCGCTTGTCGCGGTAGATCAGCCCCGCCTTGTGGAGCGCGACGAAAACCTTGCGGACCGCGAGCGAGAGCCCCTCGTCCATGGTGAATCGCTCGCGCCGCCAGTCCGCGGATGCGCCGAGCGCGCGGAGCTGCCGCATGATGGTCCCGCCGGATTCGGCTTTCCACTGCCAGACGCGCTCGACGAATTTCGCGCGGCCGAGCGTGTGGCGATTGGACTGCTCGAGCGCAAGCTGCCGCTCCACCACCATCTGCGTCGCGATGCCCGCGTGATCGGTCCCGGGCTGCCAGAGCGTGTCGCGCCCGAGCATGCGGTGGTAGCGGATCAGGATGTCCTGCAGCGTGAAGGTGAAGGCGTGACCCATGTGCAGGCTGCCCGTCACGTTGGGCGGCGGCATCATGATGGTGTACGGCGCGGCCGCGGAGTCGGGATCGCATTCGAAGGCGCCGGATGCCTCCCACGCCTGATAGAACTTCGCCTGCACCTCGGCGGGATTGTAGGTCTTGTCCAACATCAGGGATCGGTCTCGG
The DNA here is from genome assembly GCA_035604335.1 of Allostellaceae bacterium. Classification (GTDB taxonomy): domain Bacteria; phylum Pseudomonadota; class Alphaproteobacteria; order ATCC43930; family CGMCC-115725; genus DASZHJ01. The sequence continues at coordinate 12,346 of DATNIT010000236.1, forward strand.
TCGCTGTGCGAGGCCTCGACGTTCGGGAATCGCGCGGGCTTGATGGATCAGGAACAGGCGGAACGCGGCGTGCCGCTGGTCCCGGCCCGACTCCGGCGGAAAGACGCGGTCAGCGCCTCTGCACGTCCCGTACGAGCCGCGCTACCTCTTCCTGAACCACGCGCTCGACGAGGTGCGGCAGGTTGGAGTCGAGCCATTCCTTCAGGAGCGGCCGCAACATCTCGCGCACCATGTCCTCGATGGACCGCTGTCCTTCGCCCAGGGGAATGTCGCTCATGCGTTTCTCGTTTGCTGGCCCAATCTGATGGATTTGCGACAGCGCCGCGATTGAGGCTGCCGCCGCGGCGTCGGAGACCAAGCGGTCGCCCGACTCGACCGCGGCCGGAAACGGGGGCGGCTCGGGTTGAGGCGGCGCGGGCGCCGGCGCCTCGGGATGCTCCTCCTCCACGACTTCCGTCAACTCCAGGATCTCGTCGCCTTTGCCTGCTGCGGCCGACGGCGCGGGTGTCGGGAGCGGCGCCGCGGGAGCCGCCGCCGCGGAAGGCGCCGGAGTTGCGGCAGCGGGCGCCGCAGCCGGCTGCTCGCCATCCTCGGCGATAATCCGCCGGATGGAGGCGAGAATCTCCTCCATGGAGGGTTCGTGCTGGCCTTTGCTCTCCGACATGTCGACCGGTAGTGGTGCTGCGCTGCTTACTACACTAGGCGAAGCGCCTGGAAAATACCAGGGGACCTCGGCTGATTCTTGCGAATTACTGGCCCTTTGAGCCGAAGCCGATCCACTTGTTGCGCACTTCGTCGTAGTGCTTGCGGGGATCGTAGGGCTGGACCGGCAGCTTCATCTCCTCGGCGGTGAGATGCCCGACCTGCTGGGCGAGGTCGAACTCGGCAACCGCGAGGTCGTGCTGCGCCTGTACGAGATTGACGCGGTCGGTGAACAGCTCCTGTTCGGCGTTCAGCACGTCGAGGACGGTGCGCGATCCCACCTGCGCCTCCTGGCGCACCCCTTCGAGCGCGATCCCGGCGGCGCGAATCGTGGACTGCAGCGATTCCACCTGCGCGCGCCCGGACTGGATGGTCTCCCAATCCTTGGTCGCCGACTGGATGGCGGCGCGGCGCGCGTCGTCGAGCAGATCGCGGCGCTGGCTCACCGTCTGCTTCGCCGCGCGGGTCTGCGCGTAGACCGAGCCCGCCTCGTAGAGCGGCACCGTCATGCGCGCGATCACCGAGAGGGAATTTACGTTGCGGCCCTCTGTCTGCGTCTCGTCGGACTTGTTGGCATCGCCGACCAAGGCGACTTGGGGCAAGAGCTGCGCGCGGGTCGCAACCACCGTATCTTCCGCCGCCTTGGCGCTGTAATCGGCGATGACGACGTTCGGATTCTGCGCGCGGGCGAGCGCGAGTGCTTCGTCGCGCGTCGCCGGCAGGTTCACCCGCTCGGTCGGCTGCGACAGCTTGTCCGGCAGGTGCCCGACCGCGCGCTGATAGTTGGAGCGGCTCACCTGCAGATTGCCTTCCGCCTGCACCCGGGTCGCGACCGCGAGCGCCACGCGCGATTCCGCCTGCGCCACGTCGGTCCGGGTCACCTCGCCGACCCGGAACTGGTCGTTGGTCGCCTCCAGCTGGCGCCGCAGCACTTGCTCGTTGTTGACGTTGAGATCGACGGTCGCCTGGTCGCGCACCACGTCCAGATAAGCCTGCGCCACGCTGAACAGAACTTGCTCCTCGGTCGCCACGGTCTGAGCGCGCTGCGAGAGCACGGTGTGCTCGGCCTGCCGGACCAGCGCCGGCGTGCGGCCGCTGGTCCAAAGGGGCTGGGTCAGGTTGAGATCGAGGGTCTTCGGGGTCAGATATTGGGTGGTTGTAGCGACGACGTTATTGGAGGATTGCGTCGTTTCCGCGACCTCCCGGCCGGCAGATCCCGTGAACTGCACGGTCGGGCGCCACCCCGCGAGCGCCTGCGGGACGCCTTCGTCGGTCGCCCGCAGCTGCGCCCGCTGCGCCAGCAGCTGGGGATTGTATTGATAGGCCTGGGCAAGCGCGTCGGTGAGCGTCTCGGCCGACGCCGGGTCCGCAAGCCCCGCCGCCACGGCGAGCGCCGCCATCGCACAAGAGGCCTTAAGTCTGAGGCTCATCCCCAACATCCCCATAGGACCGGCGGATTCAGAACACGAAAGCGGGTTGCGAGGCAAATCCAGGCAGAGGATGGTTTGCCGCATCGAAGACCGGGCGCCGCGACAAGACGGTGCCGACCCGCGTCATCACGGTCACCTGCGACACACGGCCGTCCGCGCGCACGACGGCGGCGATCCGCCCCGTCTCGGCAAGCTGGCGCGCGATGGCGTCGGGGACCTCGGCAATCGCTCCGCCGAAAAGAATGGCGTCGTAGGGAGCGCCCGCGGTGTGTCCCTCCTCGAGCGATCCCTCGATCACGCTCGCCTTGGAGTAACCGAGCTCACGGAGCAAGCGCCGCGCCGTCGCGGCCAGGGCTGGATCGGACTCCAGCGCCACCACGGCGCCCACCACGTGAGCGAGGATCGCCGCGTCGTAGCCTGGGCCCGCGCCAACGCAGAGCACGCGAGCGTCGCGACCGGGCTCGGCGAGTTGGATCAACCGCGCGAGCACGAGCGGCTCCATGAGATAGCGTCCGTTGCCGAGCGGAAGATCCTCGTCGACATAGGCGGTGCCCCTCAGCGGCTCGGGCACGAAACGCTCGCGCGGCACCGCCAGGAAGGCGGCCACCAGAGCCGGGTCCACGACCCCATTGGTGCGGAGTTGGCCGTCGACCATGTTGAGCCGTGCGGCCGCGTAATCGATCATGGCCGGGATTGTCCGTTGCGGGTGGGCGTCGGCCGTTTATATCGCCCGTTCCGCGCGAACTCAATGGCGGGCAACGAGAAGTTGCGCCTGGGTCCTTTCTTGACCCTCCTCCGCCGGATCGGCATATAGGACCGCCCTTGACCCAGGGCCGGATGGCAGAGTGGCTATGCAGGGGACTGCAAATCCCCGTACAGCGGTTCGATTCCGCTTCCGGCCTCCATCGCCAGGCTCGCTTGCACTCATGACCGCACCTTATTTCCGCTGGCGGGTGAGCCCGACCTACCTCGCCCACCTCTTCAAGGCTGTCTTCAAGCAGCATCACAAGCCGCTCATTCCGCTCTTCCGGCGGATCATTCCGGAGGATGGCGTCGTGCTCGACGTGGGCGCGCATGCCGGGCAATACACGAAGATCTTCTCCCGCCTCGCATCGCGCGGACAAGTCTACGCGTTCGAGCCCGGCAGCTATGCGCGGTCCATCCTGCGCGTCGCGCTCTATCTCAACCGCCGCCGGAACGTGGCCATCCTGCCGCTCGGGCTCGGCGCCAGGGAAGGCACCGAGATCTTGACGCTGCCGGTAAAGCGGCCGGGCAGTTATGGCTTCGGTCTGGCGCATTTCGGCCCGAATACGCGCTGGCAGAGCGTGGAGCGCGAGGCGGTGGCGATCACCACCATCGATCGCATCGTGGAGCTCCTGGAGCTGCCTCGCCTCGACTTCATCAAGGCCGACATCGAGGGCTGGGAGCTCCAGCTCGTGCGCGGCGGGTCGCGCGCGATCCGCCGGTTCCGACCCATCCTGCTCCTGGAGTTGAATGCTCAGGCGCTCGAGCGCGCGGGCGACGATCTCGGGACCGCGTTCGCCGCGATCGCCGAGCTCGGCTATCGCCCGGTCGTGCGCGATCCCGCGGGCTCGCTGATGCCGGTTGCGGAGCCGCGGAACGGCGACATCTGGTGGTTCCCAGCGGAAAGTCCGCTGCTGACACCCGCCACGGGCGAGCGCGGCTGAAGGCCGGCGCCCCTTGTGATAGGGTTACGCGGGTCGCGAGAGTTGCTGTGGCGGCTCGAGACCCTGCGGACGATGAAGGCGCCGAGACGGGACAGTGGCGCGCGCGGAGCGGCTCTGATATTAAGGCCGGCCTCCGTGGTTCCGGCGGCAGAGGAGCCCCTGATCCCCGGTAGCTCAGTGGTAGAGCAAGCGGCTGTTAACCGCTGGGTCGCTGGTTCGAATCCGGCCCGGGGAGCCAATCGAGCAAGGGGTTAGGCCGAGAGGCCTAGCCCCTTTCGCTTGCGAGAGCGGCGGCGAGCGCCGATGCGCTGCGCGGCGTGGAGTGCGCTCTCGCGTTTGTCGTGCCATGGTGATCGAAGATAGGAGCCTCAGATGAAAAAATCCGCCAAATCAAGCCACAGCCTCCGCTCGGCCAAACGCAAGGCCAAGCTCAAGGCAAAGCGCCGCCGGCAGCGCGCGAGGGCGGGACACTAGACAGCCCGCGCGACTGCGCCGCCCGCGGATGAAACGCCCGTGACGGGCGCTCGGATCACGCGAGCGAGATCGGCCGATCCGGGAAGGCGAGCTGCTCCTTGTCGCGCCAATCGGAGCGGGCGTAGTTGATCTCCATGAGCCGGCGCACGCCGACAATGGGGCGGGGATCGAAGCCGTGCCACGTCGCCGGGCCCGGCACGAAGATCACGCCCGAGTTGAACTCGCCGGAAGACCGGCCGACCCAGCGGCGCTCGGCGTCGTAGATATCGGTGCCCCACTCCTTGGCGTCCGGCCCCGTGCAGAGATAGATCACCATCGAGAACAGCTTCTCCGGGATGTCGCGATGCGGCTCGAGCCAGGCGCCGTCGGTGTCCTGGATGTATTCCATCCGCAAGAAGCTACCCTCGACGGAGATGTCGCAGGTCTCCGCCATCATCCGCGCCACCTCGGGTCGCTGCAGGGCTCCGGACAGAACCGCGCAAGTCGGGAACTTCGAGCGGAGCAGCGGCGTGATGAAGCAGCGCTGCTGGTTGTAGGTGTTGCGTGTGCCGTCGGTCTTCCCGAGTTGAGGCGGCGCGATCGGCAGCGTGAGGATGCCGGTGCAGAGCGACTCGGGCAGCACGTCCGTGAGCTTCCAGTGGCGATAGGGCCGGTCGTCGCGGCGCGCGCGGCGCACGGCTTGGCTGAAATGGCGCGCCACCCCGCCCGCGTCCGGTATCGGCGGATAGGTCATCGCTCGGCTCCCCTGCGTCAAGCGCCCGGCATCCGGCGCGGCGCCCAATCGATCACCTTCCGGATGAGCGGCACCGATTTGGCGAAGGCGCTCACGCTGTGCCGCCAGTATTCGCGCCGCACGTACCACTCGGAGTCGACGTAGCAGAGCTGCAGGCTCATGCGCTGACCCTTCTGCGGCAGGAAGCCGTGGTACGAGTGGTCGCAGACCCGGAACATCAGCATTCGCCCAAACTCCGGCGCGAACTCGAAGGCGCAGTCCTCGCGGTTCGTGCTGCGGAGTACACGCAGGCGGCCGCGCTCGTAGGGCCACTCGCGGCTGAACCCGACGAGCACGGTGACGATCTTGTGCTTGGAGTCCGGGTGGGCGTAGCCCTCGTTGTAGTGACCGGTGGTGTTGCCCATCATCACGATGCACGGCGGATACGGGCTCAAGTCCATGTCGAACTTCCGCTCGACGAGGCGCCGGAAGCGCTCGCTCAGCAGGTCCTGCACAACCGCCCCGAACTTGGGTCCATAGCGAAGGTCCGGCAATCCATAGCTGCCGCGATCGGGGATCGGCGGCGCGTCCGCGAGCACCTCGTCCTTGAGGCGCTGATCGATCGCGTGATCGACGAAGGCGAAGTCGTAGGGGTCGTGTCGCAACTCGGCGGCGCCGATCGCGGCCTCATCCAGCATCGAGAATGGCGCGGTGGTGTCTTGCATAGATCTTCCCCTCTGAAAGCGGCTCCGGCCGCGCAATCAACTCCGCCAAAACGACGGATGCGGTCTATTGATCTGGATCAATCGCGCCCCCCGATGGGGCTGCGGCAAAGTCGCTCGCCGTCCCTTCGCGCTCAGAAGGCCGGCAAGCTCGGCGCGTAGACGATCTTGGCAGCGACGCCCTCGACTTCGATCAACCAGTCCGGCCGGCAGACGGCGCCGTGCACGATCAGCGTCGGCACCCCTTCCAGGCGCTCGGCGAGATAGGACTCGACGGCCGGGAAGTCCGCGGGGTCGCGCAGGTAGACGATCAGATGCATCATGTCGCCGAGGGTCGCCCCGCCTGAGCGTAGGAGCGCGTCCACGTTGCCGAGCGCCCGCTCGAGTTGGCGCAGCACGTCGCCGCGGTGCACGACGGTTCCGGTGCCGTCGATGCTCGCGGTTCCCGAAATGAAGTGGTGCGAGCGGTCGGCATAGGCGATGCGCGTGCCGCGCTCGAAGGTGACCCCATAGTTCCGCGTGAGGCACAGCCGGTCGAAGTCGTTGAGGTACGACATCTGCTCGGAAGCGAGGCCGAGGATGGAATAGGCGTCCATCGCCACGAGATCGTAGCGGTGGGCGCAAGCCCCCTCGATGCCAGTGCTGGCGATATAATGTGTGTCCGCGGTCAAGCCCTCCCGCTGGAACAGCTCCCGGCGGCTTTGGACCATATCCTGGTAGAAGACGTCGACATCCTTGAGATAGATCCAGGTTCGCACGCAGTGGTCGCGGAGCGTGCCGCCCTCGCCAGAGAGTGTGTTCGTGAGGTCAGCGAAAATCTCGCGCGTCTGGTCGGCGGCCGATGCAGGCGCGGAGTCCGTACCGGCGCAGAGCCGCGTGCTCCAGAGATGGCGCAAGCCGCTCTTCTCGACCAACACGTGATGGGGCGAGATGCGGCGTTTCGCCACGCCGCCCTCGCCGTCGATGTGATAGGCGAGGAGCGCGATCTTGGCGCCCGGAAGCGGCGCCTGCTGCACGATCGAGACCGCCACAGGTCCCTCCGCCTCGGTGCCGTAGAGGGTGCTGGCGCGGACCGGTGCGGATTGATTCATGACATCGCTGACGAAGACCCGCCGGAAGATCGAGCTCTCGGGGGCGAGGCTCAGCGCCTCTCGTGCGGCCGCATAGCGCTCCTCGACCAGACGGAGTTGCTCGGGAAAAGCGAGGCCAGGATTGGCCTCGACGGAGATGAAATGCTCGACACCGCCTCCCTCGCCCTGAAAGCTTCGGCTTGCGATCCCATTGTCATGCTGCATCTGCGTTGACCTTTCCCCCGGAAGCGGCGCGCTCGAGCCGCCGTTTATCGTGCGATCACCTCCGCGTGACATCACGCGGCCACGACGGCAGGGGTAAGCGGGAGATCGGCGGGCGTCGTTGACCTAGATCAAACGGGTGCTCGCGCCGGTCTCTATGTCATGCCTTGACGATTAAAAAAATCTATATATGGTCTGCAAGTTCAAGAAATCGACTTTCGTTCTGTAGGAAGCAATGAGCCACCTGGAGCGGGATGAAGCGCGAAAGCCATTCTCGATTGGGCACGTGACGAAGATCACGGGCATCAATGCCTCGACGCTGAGGTCATGGCAGCAGCAAGGGTTGATCGCGCCGGCAAAGTCGCGTGGCGGTCGGCGCACCTTCAGCCAAGACGATATCCGCAGAATCCAGGAGATCGATCGCCTGCGTCGTGTCTACGGCTACAGCCTTGCGGGCGTGAAGCGCGCGCTCGATGGTGGTCGCCCGACGCCGGCGCGCACCGCCGACGATGAGGCCAATCACCGTGTCGATCTGATCGGCGGACGGGTGCGTGCGCTCCGCGTCGCAGCGGGCCTCACGCTACGCCAGCTAGCGCAACAGACCGGGCTCGCCGCCTCCCACCTCAGCATGTTCGAACGCGGGGTAGCGTTTCCATCGCCCTCGCGCCTCAACGCCATCGCCAAAGTCTTCAACCGGACCCTCGCCGATCTCCTCGGCAGCACGCGGATGAGCGGCCGGCCGATCATTCGCAAGGGGCGCGGCAGGATCGTTGGTTCCTTCGGCCCCGGCGTTACCGTCGAGCAACTGACCGTCGGCGAGGAGCTGATGGACTGCGAGATCTGGACGATCCGCCCGGGTGCCGAGAGTGACGGCTTCTATGCCCATGACGGCCAGGAGCTGCTCCATATCCTGGAGGGCGAGTTGGAGCTCGCCCTAGACGGCGGCGAGCCCGAGACGCTGCGCGCTGGCGACAGCGCGTATTTCGATAGCACGCGCCAGCATCGCTGGCGCAACCCGAATGCCCATGCCGTCGTCGTGCTTTGGGTCAACACAGACACCAAGCGCGTTGCGTCGATCGATCAGAATACTTTCACGAAATCTCTCGATCTTGGCGCGCCCATAGGTCGCGGCATCGGCGAGCAGGCGCACGCGCTGCAACTATCCGATGACAGTCGCACCTATCGCGTGATCGACACCCATACCGCGGGGCATCCGACGCGGGTCTTGATCGAGCCGCTCGAGGGTCTGGACGGGCACACGGTGCGTGAGAAGCGAGAGCACTTCATCCGTCAGCACGACGGCTTGCGCACGCTGCTGCTGCATGAGCCGCGTGGACATGCGGCGACTTTTGGCCTCGTGCCGGTGCAATCCGAGAGTGCCGACTTCGGCGCGATCTTCATTTCGTCCTACAAGTACCTTGATATGTGCGGCCATGGCACGATCGGGTATGCGCGGGTGCTGGATGCGCTTGGTCGCCTGAACGGTGGAACTTCGTTCAGCCTCGAAGTGCCCGCCGGCGTCGTTCACGTTCGTCTCGGCCTCCACGGATCAAATGCCAACGTGAGCGTCGAGAATGTCGCCAGCTGGGTTGCACTGGAACGCCTGCCGCTGCCCGAGATCGCACCCGACTGCACGGCGACGATCGCATATGGCGGATGCTGGTATGCCAATGTCGATGCGCATGCGCTTGGGATTTCGATCGCGCCGGACAGTGTGTCCCGCCTCATGCAGTTGGGGGCGCGGATCAAGGAGATCGCCAACGATCGGTTACGCGCTTTGCGCCCGGACCTGCCACAGATCGACAGCACCCTCTTCTATGATGATGACGGACGCAGACGCGCCCGCCAGCTCGTCATTCTCGAAAGCAACAAGTTCGACCGCTCGCCTTGCGGCACGGGCATGTCCGCCCGAATGGCCGAATTGGCGCTGCATGGCCGCCTAAAAGTCGGCGACACCTACGAGGTGGAGAACGTTCTGGGCGTGCCGTTCCTCGGACACGTTCTCGCCGAAGCGGTAGTCGGAGGCCAGCCTGCCATCGTGCCACAGGTTACCGGCAAGGCGAGCCTCAGCGGCTTCTCTACCCTGATCGTCGAAGCGGATGACCCGCTCCAAACCGGATTCCTGTGCCGATGACGCCAGGATCACAGGCGCACCGAAGGCGCCTCTAACCCAGAGGGAGGACCTCATCATGATATACCGTCACTGGCTCACAATGGTTCGGTTACCCACTTTCCTTTTCGCCCTGGTAATGGCAATCGCGGTCGCCGTATCGAGCGCGTGGGCCGATCCCAATGCCACGATCGACCGTATCCGCAGCAGCGGCGTGCTGAAGCTGCCGGTAATGGTCGGCGAGGAGCCCGGCTATGTGAAGGATCCGAAGACCGGCGAATGGAGCGGCTTTTACGTTGATTGGGGCAAGGACATTGCCGGCCTGCTCGGCGTCAAGCTCGAATACGTCGAGACTACCTGGGGTAATCTCGCCGCTGATTTCCAAGCCAAGAAGGTCGATATTGCTTTCGGGCTCAACCCGAACCCGAAACGTGGCCTCGTCGTCGATTACCTGAACGCGCCACTCTTCACCGACGCTTGGGCGATCGTCGCCAAGAAGGGCTTCGCCAAGAAGACCTGGGCGGAACTCAACGACCCCTCCGTCCGCATCGTCGTGCAGAAGGGCAGCACCATGCAGGTGGTCGCTGAGGCGATGACACCGAAGGCCAAGATCATTCCTGTCGAAGAGCGTCCGCTCGGACTTCTCGAGCTGCAAGCGAACCGCGCCGATTGCATGATCCTGGCGGTCTTCGATGCCGGGGAAGTGCATAAGCAGCTGCAGGGCGAAGTCATTCTGCCGAAGCCGGTGCTGCTGAATCCCGCCATGATCGGCATTCGCCGCGAGGATGGGAACGAGGGCTACGCGAACTGGCTAACCAACTGGACCAACCAGCAGCGCGCACTCGGCCTCGCACAAGGCAAGCTGCATCAGGCATTCGAGAAGGCGAGCATCGATCTGTCGTACTTGCCGGCGGATTTCAACTTCTAGCCGACACCCGTCCCCTCTCCGGAGCTCCGCCGCGGGCTCCGGGGTCTTTTCCCTTCGTGGGATCGTGGCGCGACCCGCTCCGAGGCCGAGATGTTCGACTGGAAAACCCTGATCGCCAACCAGAACCTCCTCTGGTGGGGTCTGCTGATCACCCTGAGATATACCGTGATTACGGCGGCCGTCGGCCTGTTGATCGGTCTCGCCGTTGCCATGGCGCAGCTCAGCCGATCACACCTTTTGCGCTATGCCGGCCGAGCCTTCGTCGAGTTCTTCCGCAACATCCCACTCCTGGTTTGGCTGCTCTGGAGCTACTACGCCCTGCCGATCTTCCTCGGCATCGACATCTCCAAGGAGATGGCGGGGGTCGTGGCGCTCAGCCTCTATGTCGCATCCTATTATGCGGAGATCCTGCGGGCCGGGATCCAATCGATCGATCGCGGCCAGACCGATGCCTCTCAGGCTCTGGGAATGTCCCACGCGCAGGCCATGCGTCGAATCATTCTGCCACAGGCCGTTCGTCGGATGATCCCACCGCTCTCCGGTCAGACAATCATCCAGATGAAGAATACAACCCTGCTCTCGATCATCACCATTCCCGATCTGCTCTACCAAGCCGGCTATATATCTTCCTTCACCTATCGGCCGATGGAAGTCTACACCGCCGTCGGCGCCGCCTTTCTGCTCATTCTGGTGCCGCTGACCTACCTGGCACGGCGCCTTGAAGCGCAAACGGCGCGGTGATGACAGTCGCCGCAACCAACGAGGCGCCGCTCCTGGAGATGAGCGGACTTCGGAAGACCTACGGTGGCATCGAGGTCTTGAAAGGGATCGATCTCAGGGTGCGCAAGGGTGAGGTGATTGCCCTCGTAGGCTCGAGCGGCTCGGGCAAGACCACGCTGCTCCGCTGCGTCAATCTTCTCGAGCAGCCGACCAGCGGGTGCATCAAGCTCGAGGGGCGAGTTTTCTTCCACCGTGCAGGCAACGCCGAGCAAGTCAGGCTGCCATCTGCCGAGATCAACAAGATGCGCAGCCGGGTCGGCATGGTCTTCCAGCAGTTCAACTTGTTCCCGCACATGAGCGTGCTCGAAAACGTGATGGAGGGGCCGCGCACGGTCCTGCGCGAGCCCGCCGAGAGCAATAGGGCGCGCGCCATGAGCCTGCTGGCCAAGGTCGGCCTGGTCGAATTCGCCGATCGCCGCCCCGACAATCTCTCGGGCGGTCAGAAGCAGCGCGTATCGATCGCCCGCGCGCTCAACATGCAGCCGGTGCTGATGCTGTTCGACGAGCCGACATCCGCTCTCGATCCCGAGCTCATCGGCGAAGTGCTAAAGACAATGATCGACCTCGCCCGGGAAGGAATGACGATGATCGTCGTGACGCATGAGCTCGGCTTCGCGCTCGAGGTCGCCGATCGCGTGGTGTTCCTGGATGGTGGCCTGGTCGCCGCCGACGGCCCGCCGCGGGAGGTGCTGATCCGGCCGCCCACCGAGCGACTCCGCGCCTTCGTCAACCGCTTCCACGAAATGGCCCAGCTCATGAAGCCGCTCCTCGGCTGACCAGCGGCTTCAGTGAAACGATTCCCGAGCAACAGGAGACCCGATCAAATGCCGCATCCGACCTGGCAAGGTATCCACAGCGTACTGATCACGCCCTTCGTCGATTCCGGTGCGATCGACATCGCGCGCTTCGAAGCGCTGGTGGGGCGCAACATTGCGACCGGCGCCGACGGCGTGATCGTTTGCGGCAGCACGGGCGAATTCTATACGATGTCGGTGGAAGAACGAGGCCAGCTCTTCCGCTCGACCGTCAAGGTAGCGGCTGGCCGCGTACCGGTGATCGCCGGTGTCTCCGACTTGCGCACGGCCGTCGTGCTCGATCTCTGCCGACTTGCGGAGAAGGCGGGATGCGACGGTATCTTGGCGCTGCCGCCGATTTATGCCGTGCCGGACGAGCGTGAGATCGATCACTTCTACCGCGGCGTGGCCGGCGCATCGGCGCTGCCGGTGATGCTCTACAACAGCCCGCGGCGCATCGGCGTCAATCTCGGGCCCGATCAGGTCGCCCGCCTCGCCGATCTGCCTACCGTCGCAGCCATTAAGGACAGTTCCGGCGACATCGTCCAAGTAACCGAGCTCTGCCGCCGCGTTGGCGATCGCCTCCGCGTCTTCGTCGGATACGAGACGATGATCCGCGCCTCATTGGCGGTCGGCGCCGTAGGCGTCGTGGCAATGGCGCATCAGCTCTCGGGTCGGCTGGTGCGCGCCTACTACGACGCGTGCCGCGCGAACGATCGCGCCACGGCGGATCGCCTTGAGCCTGCGCTTTTCGCGATCTATCGCTGCTTCAAGGTCGGCAGCTACTACGCGGGCATCAAGGCGACGATGAACGCGCTGGGTCAGCCGGTCGGCGATCCCCGCGAGCCCCTGCTCCCCTTCTCCAGCGCGCAGACGGCCAAGGTCGCGGCGATCCTCGCGGAGGCGCGCGTCGCCGAGACCATCAAATCCCTCTCCTGAGGCTTTTCCAGTCATGCGCTCCACGCGACTCATTCAAGGCATCGATTCCCATACCGCGGGCTGCCCCCTGCGGCTCATCACCTCCGGCTTCGGACCGATCCGCGGCAGGACGATGATGGACAAGCGCGCCGACCTGATGACCCGGGACGAGCTTCGCAAGCTCGTACTTTTCGAGCCGCGCGGCAGCTTCAACATGCCGGCAGCTGTGTTGACTGAGGCCTGTTCGCCCGATGCCGATATCGGCATGATCATCCTGGAGCCCGACACCTATCCGCCCATGTGCGGACATTGCGCGATGGCGGTGGCCACCATCGCCGTCGAAGCCGGGTATATCAAGGCCGTGGAAGGCGAGACGCTGGTGCGTCTCGACACGCCTGCGGGCGTGGTGCCTGCTCGCGTCCAAGTCGACGGCGGCAGGGCCATCGCAGTCACCTTGGAGATGCCGCCCTCGTTTCTTTACCGCCGCGGCGTCGTACTGGAGACAAAATCCTTCGGCAAGATCACCGGTCATATCGCCTTCGGCGGCGACTTCTACCTGCTGGTCGAGGTAAAGGACCTCGGTTTAGAGCTGACGCCAGAACAGTCCTGGCAGCTCGTCAGCGCCGCCGCCGAGTTGCGCGCGGCGCTCGCCGGGATCTCGGTGCAACATCCGACGCTTCCCAGCGTCAACGATATCTATCAGATCGAGCTGATGGGACCGGCGAACGGCCCGGCGGCGGATGCACGGAATGTCGTGGTCTGCCCGCCGACGGTGATCGACCGCTCGCCGTGCGGCACCGGCACCGCCGCTCGCATGGCGATGCTGCATGGGATGGGCCAGATGAAGGTCGGCGAACGCCTGCGCCATGCAGGCATCCTCGACACAATCTTCACCGGCCAGATCACCCGCGAGACGAGGCTCGGCGAGACCGCGGCGATCAATTGCACGGTCACCGGCAGCGCCTATCTCACCGGCACTTTCAATTTCTTCCTCGATCCTCGGGACCCGTTTCCAGCCGGCTTCCGCTTGACCGGCGTATGAACAACCGCGCACACCTCATGTCCACTCCAATTGCATTCGACTACGTTATCGTTGGCGGTGGCGCTGCCGGCGCCGTCCTCGCGGCGCGCCTCTCGGAGCAATCCCGGCTCAAGGTTGCGCTCATCGAAGCCGGCCCTGATACGCTTCCCGGAGAGGAGCCGGCCGACATACTCGATGCCTACCCGATCGTCGCCTATTTCAATCGTGCCTACCACTGGCAGAACATCCAGGTCCACCTAACCGATCCTGCGCTGCAAGCGAGCCCACCGCGCCGCTACGAGCAGGCCAAGGTGATGGGCGGTGGGACCAGCATCAATGGCATGTTCGCTTTTCGCGGACTGCCCTGGGATTTCGCCGAGTGGGAAGTAAAAGGCGCAGAGGGCTGGGGTTGGAGTGATGTGCTGCCCTACTACCGCAAGCTCGAGCACGACCGGAACTTCGGCGATAGCGAGTTGCACGGTAATGCAGGGCCGCTGCCGATCCGTCGTATACCGCGTGATCAATGGTCGCCTTTCTCGCGCGCGACGGCGCAGGCGATGGAGCAGCTCGGCTACCGCGACATCGGAGACCATAACGGCGCCACCGGCGACGGGTTCTTTCCGATGGCCATTAACAACATCGACGGGGAGCGCGTATCGACGGCACGCGCCTATTTGACGTCGCAGGTGCGCCGGCGGCCCAACCTCAGCATTCTTGCCAAGACCGAAGTCCGCGGCATTCGCTTCGATGCCGGGAACAGGGCCTGCGGCGTGGTGGCGGCCGACGCCACTGGTGAGCGGCTGATCGATGGACGCGAGGTGATTGTCTGCGCCGGCGCCTTGCAAACTCCGGGGATGCTGATGCGTGCCGGCATCGGGCCTGTCGAGCATTTGCAGGCGCACGGAATTGCACCGCGCGCCGATCGGCCGGGCGTTGGCGCCAATCTGCAGGACCATCCGATGGTTGCGCTCGCAACCTTCCTGCCTCCGGAGAGCCGCCTGCCACCCGCCCTCCGCCGCCATATACAGCTGGGCATGCGCTACTCGTCGGGTCGGCCGGGCTGTCCGCCCGGCGACATGTTCGTGCTGCCTTCGAACCGGGCCGCCTGGCATCCCCTCGGCAAGAGGCTGGGGTCGATCTTGGTCTGCGTGAACAAACCCTACTCGTCGGGGATCGTCCGCCTGACCGGACCAAAGGTCGAGGATCCGCCCTACATCAATTTCCGGCACCTCTCCGACGAGCGGGACCTGGTTCGCCTCGAAGATGGCATGCAGTTCCTATGGAAGGTGATCACCGCTCCCGCCATGCGCGGCGTGATCGCCGATGTTTTTCCGGCAACCTTCTCCGAGCGGGTCCGCAAGCTCGGCGCCGTCAGCCGCAAGAACTGGATTTTGACGTTGTTGGCCGCCGGCGCCATGAGCAGCGGCTCTTTCGTGCGGCGGCGGATGATCGACAAGGTGATCAGCCCGGACGCCGACGTCAAAACCCTGATGACCTCATCCAACGCCTTGCGTCACTGGATCATCGAAAACACGTGCGGCAGCTGGCACGCGGCTGGAACCTGTCGGCTCGGGCGTGCCGATCAGCGGGAGGCCGTGGTCGACCGCGAGGCGCGCGTGATCGGCGTGCGTGGTCTGCGGGTCGTCGATGCATCGATAATGCCGAGTGTCGTTAGCGGCAACACGATGCTCACCACCATCATGGCGGGGGAAAAGATTGCCGACAGTATCAAGGCCGGGAATTGACGGGCCACCGCGCGCCAAAGCGTACTAGCGTACCCTAAGGCCGGATGGAGAACGGCGCGGCGCCCCGGCCTTGATGCTCATCGGAGCCAGTTCGCCACTCCGCCCAGCGGCGTCGGCGAGGATTGCGGCTCGGTACGATCGCGGTCGAGCTTGCTCTTGAGCTCCTCGATGTCGGCGAAGAACGTCTTCTCGCTCTGGGGCGGCGCCAGCCGGAACTCCGGCGGCAGCAATCGCAGGGTGGTCGCCTGTCGATCGCCGCCCGTGCGCAGCTCCGACTGGCTCAGGAGGTGCACGCCGATACCGGTCGCGAGCAGCGCGGCGACGAGACCTGCCTTGAGCTTGAGCCGCGCCGGCGAGACCTCGCGCAGATGCAGAAAGCAAACCGCCGCCAGCAGCGACCAGATGCCGATGTACTCATTGGACGCGAGGGCGGACCATGAGAACGCGAAGACCGCGAAGTCCGTGAATTCTCGGTAAAGCGCATAGATCACCATGCCCGAGAGCGCGATCAGCAGGTTGCGCTCGAAGCGTACCTGCCCCGAGAAAATCCGCGAGAGGACGGACCAGATGGCGCTCCAGGCCCCGAGCAGGAGCGCCACGGTCAGAACCGTCACGAGGTAGGGCGAGATCTTTGGTTCCGATGTCTCGTCGAGCCAGCTGGATCCGACTTCGATCGCCGCCAGCACCACGCCGAGACCGGCGAGCACCGGCCAGAGGCGCGAGCGCGGCTGGTCGGCACGCTCCGGTGCCACGGCGTGACCGGCCTCGCGAAGGCGGAGATAAGTGTGGCCGATGCGGACGGGCCGATCGCCATCGATCTCCACCCAGCCGAACTTGTCTCGGCCGTGATCGAGGAACAGTCCGTTCTCGCTCCCCAGATCCTCGGCGACCCAGCCGCCGGCTTCGCTCCGCCGAATGCGCAGGTGCTGAGGCGCCACGTAGGGGTCGTCGAGCACGACGTCGTTGTCGTAGCCTCGGCCGATGCGGATGTCCGATCCCGTGCAGCGGTGCCGGGCGATCACCTCGCGCGAGCGCGAGAGGACTTCGATCCAGACTACTTCTTCCATTGCACGGCTTCGATGAACCGCTTGCCGATCGCGATCGCGTTCGGATAGGCCACGCCCTGCAGGCTGAGCCGCGAGACCAGCGCCTCGGTGCCTCGATCCTGCGTGATGGTCATCACCCAGACGTCATAAAGCCCCTCGAACTCGCGGTACGCCCGCGCGCACCAGAGCACACGCAGCGGAGGCCGGCCGTCGTCCTGCGAACCAGCTAGAAGATCCTCGTGGCATCGCTGCTGCGTATGCCATTTGCGGTTCCAGGCAAGGCCGGCGAGAAACGGCAGCTGGTTCTGCTGCGACACGAAGGACGCGAACTGAAACTGGTTGAGATCGACGCTGCTGAGGTATGAATGGCTGAGCCGCACGCCGCCCGTCGTGAGATCCGTCGCGACAAAAACCTGCGTGTCGCTGGTGCAGCTGGTGGTGTTGTTGCTCGCCCGCGGCTTGGGTACCTGACCCGCGTTGGTCTGCGCCCAGCAGGTGAACCAGGGTGCGGCGCTCTCCGGCGCTTCATAGGGTCCGAAGGTGGCGCCGCGGAAGGCCGAGTCGCCCAGCGACTTGTAGAGTCCCGCTTGCCAAACCGTGAGCTGCCGGCCGATCTCGGTTCGGAGCTCGGACAGCGCTGGCAACCCGTCGTCCCGCGCGTTTGCCAGCAGCCTGGCTGCGAACCGCGCCGGCACCAGGAAACTCACAAGCTCGCCGCCGAGCTGCTTTGACACGTTGATACCGACGACATGACCGTCCGCGGTCACCGTCGGGCCGCCGCTCATGCCGGGATTGATCGCGCCCGAGAAATGGATGCGCTCGTTGTAGCTGCGCTCGACCAGCCCGTTATAGGTCCCTTCCACGATGGTGAACCCGAGATCCAGCGGGTTCCCCATGGAATAGAGCCGCTCGCCCTTGGGCACCTCGCCGCGCACCGCCCGGTCGTCGAACTCGAAGACCGGTTGATCGTGGCGATCGACGCGTACGAGCGCGAGGTCGTTGGCAACGTCGATCGCCACCAGCTTCAGCTCTCCGCGGCTGCCGTCGGCCGCCCCGTATTCCAGCCGGTATGTGGCGGGCTCGAGCGCGTACTGCGAGACCACGTGATAGTTGGTGACGGCGAGACCGTCGGCACTGACCAGGAACGCCGAGCCGATCGAGGATTGACGATCGGCGGCGGCGACCAGCGTACGGATTTGCAGGAGCCTCGGTTTCGCCGCCGCATAGACCCGCTCGGCGACGGACGCCACCTCCGGCGCCGGCGGTAATGCGGGCGAGCTGTTCTGCGCCCACGCGTTCCCACCCGCCAGCATCGAAGCGACCAACAGCCAGGCGTACTTCCTCACGACCGTCCCCGACAGCCTCTCGGGGCACCATACCCAGCCACTAAGGCGGGAACAAGGCGAGCGCAACGACGCTCAGCGCAGCAGCGAGGTCAGCCGCTTCACTCGTGCGGAAAGCCCGTGGCGGGCGCGCTCGCGGCGCACCACCGCCGCGCTCTCGACCCAATTGAGCTGAACCACGCGGCGCGGTCCCGCGACCGGTAAATGGCCATGCCAGGAATTGTCCGTGACGCGGAAGGCCAGGAGCGTGCCCGCCTGCGGCGGCACCTCGGCGACGGCATCGTCGAGGTTGTCGGGCGAGCGCAGCAATCGGAGCCGGCCACCCTCCGCCTCCCAATCCTCGTTCATGTAGACGAGCACGGTGATGAGCTTGGTGCGGCTGTCGTTGTGGATGCGTCCGTCGCGGGCGCGCGCGTGGCCGCGTACCGTCACCATGGTGGGGCGCCCCGCAAGGTCGATGTCGAACGCGCCCTCGATCGCCGCCCGAAAGCCCGGCCCTTCGAGTTCCGCGAGGAACTCGCGAAAGCGCGGACCGAAGTGCAGGTCGCCGACCGGAAAGCTTCCGGGCTCTTGGATGTCCGGAAAGTCCGCAGCGAGGGCGACCCGTCCCGCCGGCAGCAGGAAACCGGGCACGATCATGTACGGGAAGGGCTCGTCGACCCGCCGCGCCCGCGCGAGCGCCGATAGGTCCAGGTACCGCAAATTGCCGCCTGGCACGGCCTCGGCTTGAAGCACCACATCCCCTCTTTGCTCAGTCCGGCCGACCATGGCATAGATTGCACGACGACGGAACCTCGGGGCTGGCGTCAGCCAGCGCCGGCTCCGAGACTATTATGCAATCGAGACTTTTCGTAGTGCTTTAGCCAGTCGAGATTGCATCCGTCACGTGCCCGGATGAAAACCGGGCCGAGCCAGGAGTCACCGAGGGAGAACGAGCCGGCATGAAAAGCCGAGCGATCATTGGAGTGGGCGTGCTCTGCCTTGCTCTTGCGGCGTGTCATCGCGGACCTTCGGCACCGGCGCCCGAGGCCCAGGAAACCGCGCCCACGGAAACCGAGGCGACGACGCCGCAGCCGCCGAAGCCGCCTCGCAAGCCGCCGGTGCCGCCGGCGCCCGCAGAGGCTGCGTCTCCGGTGGATGTCGCTCCGACCGCCCCGCCGACGGAGATGGCCAAAGTCGAACCGATCCAGCGGACCGCGCCCAAACCCGAGAGCCTGATCGGGCTCGATCAACCCGCGACACAGGCCCTGCTGGGCCAGCCCAGCGAGCGCTCGGAGGCGCCGCCCGCAACTATTTGGCGCTACACGGGCCGAAGCTGCCAGCTTGAGATATACTTCTACCTCGACCTGAAGAGCCAGGTCATGCGCGCGCTGCACTATGAGGTGAAAACCCATGAGCCCGCAGAGCCAGCCCGAAGCCGGTGCTTCGCCGACCTTCTCGCCGAGCACGAACAAGATCCCGGCGCGAGTCCGAGTCCTCCTAATTGACGACGACGACGAGTTCCGGGAGTCGCTGAGCCTCAATCTGATGGACGAGGGCTTCGCCGTAACGACATTCGCCAGCGGCCCCTCGGCGCTGGAGCACCTGGCCGCTGGCGAGAGCGTGGACGTGATCCTCCTGGATTGGCGCATGCCCGGGATGAACGGCCTCGAGGTGCTGCGCGAGCTGCGCCAGCGCGGCGTGATGACGCCGGTGATCTTCTTGACC
>DATNIT010000237.1:0-11228 GCA_035604335.1 Allostellaceae bacterium
GCATATGCGGCGTTGATATAAAATGCCGTCGGCCCTTCAGCAACGCCCGGCTTGTCGAGAAACCGGATGCCTTTGCTTTCCAAGAGGGCGTCGACCTCGTTCCAAGTCCGCGCTTCTCCGATGACCCGATCGTTGACGTAGACCTTCTTGCGAAGCATGACCGAGGCCCTTCATCGGACGCCAGAAGCTCGTCTCCGGTAATCATCACTCAAGGAGAGCCCAACGCATCAAATGCGGAGAGTGGATGCCCTACGCCGCGCCGGCCATGTCGTCCGAAGGTGGCCCGAGCTCGGGAGCCCGTCGCGTGGCGTAGGGATCTCTAAATTCACGGCAACAGCAATAGACTTGCGCAATGCGAGAATGGGCTCAGCAGTGTCTCGAGCCAGGTGATACGCCTCTCGCTGACATCGACATTAGGCGGCGGCTCTGCCGCCTGCTCACCCGTCACTTCAGGGTGCTCGTTGGCTACTTGATCAGCGGCCCAACGCTCCCAGCAGCGGTTAAGAGCCCACATCGGTCGCGATCGCGTTGTACCTGGAATTCAACGTCGTGCCGAGGGTGGTGAGACCGGCGATGGTGACCACCGCAATGAGGGCGGCGATGAGACCATATTCGATCGCCGTCGGACCCGCCTGATCGGCGAACAGTCGTTTGAGAAAAGTGCGCATTAACTGGCTCCATAACTGGGACTTGGGACCACCCTGGATGCGCCGCGTTTCTGCAAAATGCAAGATAGATGCTTGGCTTATTTCTAATATTATTTACATTTTTCGTAAAACTGTTGTAATTCTTCAGTATAACCTAACTATAATACTATCTGTTTTACTTGAATAATCAAGGGAGCCGATAAACGGGCGTAGGATCTGTTTCGTCGTCTCGTGTCGGCCTCAAGAGCGAGGGCGCCTTCAGGTTGTAACCCCGATTACACACTGCCTGTCCCAATTCTGGACGCCCTTCGCGATCATCGGCGACGGCGGCGGCCAGCGCGGCTGAGCAGCCCCGCTGATCCTCCGTCAATACGGAACCCCGCTCCGATCAGTAAGCGGATCGGTGCGCACTCACCCAAGGTCAAAACGTCCGAGTTGGGTCAAACTGCGAAATTCGGGCACGCCGAAGACACGGCCGCTCTTCTCTCAACAGCGGACGTGTCTGCCATTGCCGAGATGTGCCAGTAATCGTCGTCCGCCAAACCATCAAGCGAACGGCCCAAACGCTGGCGCATGCCTCGTACGCGCGGCCAATGCTTTCTTCGCGGTATCAAATGACCCGACGATGTCTCCGCCATACCTCACCCCAAATCGCTTCGTGGGTGTGCCCTCAACCACTCCGCCCGTTTTCAGACTCATTCTGCCCTCCGCGATTGACACCAAATCTGCACCAAGCGCACTTAAACTATTGATTGTCCTGGTGGTGGAACCAGTCATAAATCTTTTTTGCCACGGTCTCGCTGATGCCGTCGACCTGCGTGAGGTCGGCGAGGCCCGCGCGCGCCACGCCGCGCGCCGAGCCGAAATGATGCAGCAGCGCCTTCTTGCGCTTGGCGCCGATGCCCGCGATCTCGTCGAGCGGCGAGGCGCCGATCGCCTTGATGCGCCGCGCCCGGTGCGTGCCGATCGCGAAACGGTGCGCCTCGTCCCGCAGCCGCTGCAGGTAATAGAGCACGGGGCTCTTGGGGTCGAGGCCTCGGGGCGGCTTGCCCGGGAGGAAGAAGCGCTCTCGGCCGGCGTCGCGGTCGGGCCCCTTGGCGATCGCGACCAGGGGCACGTCGGCGATGCCGAGATCCGCCAGCACCTGCTGGGCGACCGCGAGCTGGCCCTCGCCGCCGTCGATCAGCACAAGGTCGGGCCAGGCGCCGCTCTCGCGCGCGGGATCTTCCTTGAGCGCGCGCGCGAAGCGGCGCGTCAGCACCTCGCGCATCATGCCGTAGTCGTCGCCGGGAGCGATCGCGGCGCTCGCTTCGTCCGGCTCGGGCGTGGTGCCGCGGATCGAGAATTTCCGGTAGGCGTTCTTGATGAAGCCCTCGGGCCCCGCAACGATCATGGCGCCGACGGGGTGCGCGCCCTGAATATGGCTGTTGTCGTAGACCTCGATGCGCTGCGGCGGCCCCTCCAACCCGAAGAGCTCCGCCACGTCCTCCAACAGTCTATGCTGGGTCGCGCTCTCCGCGAGCCGACGCGCCAGCGCTTCGCGCGCATTGACGAGCGCGTGGTCGACGACGCTGCGCTTGTCGCCGCGCTGCGGCACCAGCAGATGCACCCTGGCGCCCGCCTTCACCGCGAGCGCCTCGGCGAGCAGCTCGGCGTCCGCGGGCTCGTGGCTCAGCAAGACCAGCCGGGGCGGCGGCTTGGTCTCGTAGAACTGCCCCAGGAACCCCGCCAGCACCTCCTCGAGCGAAAGCTGCCGGTCGTGGCTCGGAAAGTAGGCGCGGTTGCCCCAGTTCTGGCCGCTGCGGAAGAAGAACACCTGGACGCAGGTGTGGCCGCCGGCCTGGTGCGCGGCGATCACGTCGGCATCCTGCAGGCCCTCGACCGCGACGTCCTGGTGGCCTTGCACGTGGGTGAGGGCGCGGATGCGGTCCCGCAACACCGCCGCCGCCTCGAAATCGAGCGCTTCCGAGAGCTGCTGCATCTTCTCGGCCAAGCGTTGCTGGATCTCGCTGCTGCGGCCGCGCAGGAAATTGCGAGCATCCTCGACGAGCCGCCCATAGGCCTCGCGGTTGATCCGCCCGACGCAAGGCGCGCTGCAGCGCTTGATCTGATAGAGCAGGCACGGCCGCGTCCGGGTCTCGAACACGCTGTCGCTGCAGGAGCGCAGCAGGAACGCCCGCTGCAGCGCGATCAGCGTGCGCTTGACCGCGCCCGCGGAGGCGAAGGGGCCGAAGAACTCGCCGGGCTCGCCGCGGGCGCCGCGGTATTTCGCGAGCTGCGGAAACTCGTGTCCGCTGGTGACGTGGATGTAGGGGAACGACTTGTCGTCGCGCAGCAGCACGTTGTAGCGCGGCATCAGCCGCTTGATCAGATTGTTCTCAAGCAGGAGCGCCTCGACCTCGGTGTGGGTCATCACCACCTCGAGCGTGGTGGTCTCCGCGACCATCCGGCGGAGCCGCGTCGAGAGATTGCCGAGATTGGTGTAGTGCTGGACCCGCGCCTTGAGGTTGCGCGCCTTGCCGACGTAGACCGCGTCGCCCTTGCGGTCGAGCATGCGATAGACGCCGGGGCTCGACGGCAGCGTCTTGAGCGCGCCGCGGATCGCATCGATGCCGTACGACAGCGTACCTGGCCGCGGAGCGGCGGTCTCGCTGGTCTGCTCGCCTGCCAGATCGTTCATCGTCGCGCCCGATCCGTCACCGGAATGGAATGGGGCCCGAAGCCCAGGATTTCCGAGCCTCAGCGGAGTCTATCCACGAAAGCTGTGGAAAACTGTGTTGAAAAGCGCCCAGGCGGGGTGCCTTCTCGCGGAATCCCTTCATTTCATCATGCCTGCCTAATAAATAGGCGATATTTTTAGTGATTTGATCTGTATGGATTTTTTCATTGTCAAGCGTAAACAACCCGCAACATTTCCGAAACCTCGGGACCCCTCTTGGAGGCGGCATACCCTTTTCTGCCCCATGTGAACAACTCCCGTCTGGAAGGCCCGGTTTTCTGCGGTTTTTCAGGGCGGCAATCCGTCGGACATGCACGCGGCGGTCAGGGTCCTCGGCGTCGCTTCGCCCGCGCTTTCATGCGCGCGACGTCGCGAGCGGAGACGCCGGCGCGGCCGCCGGTGGAGCGACCGCGCGCGGGCTCGCGGTCGCCTGCGGGAATCTCCAGCTCCGCTTGCTCCAGCCGGCGGATTTCGTCGCGCAGACGCGCGGCCTCCTCGAACTCGAGATCGGCGGCGGCGGTGCGCATGCGCTTCTCCAGATCCGCGATCACGGTTTTACGGTCGGCGCCCTGGTAGTGGATGGCCTCGCTCTCCGAGAGCCCCACGGTCAGGTGGTCGCGCTCGTAGACGCTGTTGAGGATGTCGGCGATGCCGCGCTTCACGCTCTCGGGCGTGATGCCGTTGGCGGCGTTGTAGGCCTGCTGCTTCTCGCGGCGGCGGTTGGTCTCGTCGATTGCCGCCTTCATGCTGTTGGTCATGTGGTCGGCGTAAAGGATCGCGCGGCCCTCGATGTTGCGCGCGGCGCGGCCGATGGTCTGGATCAGCGCCGTGCGCGAGCGCAGATAGCCCTCCTTGTCGGCATCCAGGATCGCCACCAGCGCGCATTCGGGAATATCCAGGCCCTCGCGCAGCAGGTTGATGCCGACCAGCACGTCGAACACACCGAGCCTGAGATCGCGGATGATCTCGATGCGCTCGAGCGTATCGACGTCCGAATGCATGTAGCGCACGCGGATGCCGTTCTCGTGCAGGTATTCCGTCAACGCCTCCGCCATCTTCTTGGTGAGCGTGGTGACCAGCACGCGCTGACCCTGCTTGGCGCAGTCGCGGCATTCCGCCATGAGGTCGTCGACCTGGTTCTCCACGGGCCGGATGATCGAGACGGGATCGACCAGGCCGGTCGGCCGCACCACCTGTTCGACGAAGACGCCGCCGGTCTGCTCGAGCTCCCAGGCCGCCGGCGTCGCCGAGACGTAGATCGTCTGGCCCCGCATGGCGTTCCACTCCTCGAATTTGAGCGGCCGGTTGTCGACGCAGGCGGGGAGCCGGAAGCCGTACTCGGAGAGCGTCGATTTGCGCGCGTAGTCGCCGCGGTACATGCCGCCCAGCTGCGGCACGGTCACGTGGCACTCGTCGACGAAGATCAGCGTCTCCGGCGGCAGGTATTCGAAGAGGGTGGGCGGCGGCTCGCCGGGACGCCGGCCCGTCAGGTAGCGCGAGTAGTTCTCGATGCCCGCGCAACTGCCGGTCGCCATCATCATCTCGACGTCGAAGGTCGTGCGCTGCTCCAGGCGTTGCGCCTCCAGCAACTTGCCGAGCTGGTTGAACTCGGCGACGCGCAGCTTGAGGTCGCGCTTGATCTCCTCGATCGCCTGCAGCAGCGTCGGCTTCGGCGTGACGTAGTGGCTGTTGGGATAGATCTTCACCTCGTCGAGCTGCGCCGCCTTCTCGCCCGTGAGCGGATCGAACTCGTGGATGGCCTCGATCTCGTCGCCGAACAGCGAGATCCGCCAGGCGCGGTCCTCGTAGTGCACCGGGAACAGCTCGATCGTATCGCCGCGCACCCGGAAGGCGCCGCGCAGGAAATTGGCGTCGTTCCGCCGGTATTGCAACTCGACCAGCTTGGCGAGCAGGCGTGTTCGGTTGACGGTCTCGCCGGTGGTGAGCGTGAGCGTCATCTCCGCGTAGGTCTCGACCGAGCCGATGCCGTAGATGCAGGAGACCGACGCCACGATCACGGTGTCGCGGCGCTCCAGGATCGCCCGCGTCGCCGAGTGCCGCATGCGGTCGATCTGCTCGTTGATCGAGGATTCCTTCTCGATATAGGTGTCGGTGCGCGCGACGTAGGCCTCGGGCTGGTAGTAGTCGTAGTAGGAGACGAAGTACTCGACCGCGTTCTCCGGGAAGAAGCTCTTCATCTCGCCGTAGAGCTGCGCCGCCAGCGTCTTGTTGGGCGCCAGGATCAGCGCCGGCCGCTGCAGCTCCGCGATCACATGCACCATGGTGAAGGTCTTGCCGGAGCCGGTGACGCCCAGCAGCACCTGGTCGCGCTCGCCGTTGCGCAGCCCCTCAACGAGGTCGCGGATCGCCTGCGGCTGATCGCCCGCAGGCTTGAACTCCGAGTGGATCTGGAACGGGCGCCCGATATCGGCGAGCGGTCGTTCGGCGGTGAGGAGTGGCGGCATGAGCCTAAAGATAGGCGGCTCCGCCCCCCGGCGCCAGACCGCGCACGGGCGCCATGACAAGCGGGCACGACCTCCCTATGCTCGCCCGCCGGCGTCCCGGGGCGCGGCGACAGGGGAGGCGAGATGTCCGTGCTGAAAGCGGTGGTGCGCGGTGCCGGCCTGCTGGTGGTGCTCGGGATCCTGCACGGAATGGCCGCCGCCGGAGCCGATGCGGTCCCCGCGGAAACCCGTGTGCAGCTCGCGCCCGCCGGAAAGCTTCGCGTGGCCCTTGTCATGTTCGAGCCCGCGCTCGCGACGAAGGACGCGTCCGGCGAGCCGATCGGCGTGGCGCCCGACCTCGCCCGCGCGCTCGCGGAGCGCCTGGGCGTTCCGTTCGATCCGATCCTCTTCGACACCCCTGCGTCTTACGTCGCGAGCGTGGGGTCGCTCAGATGGGACATCGCCCTCGCCGGCCGCGACGCCAGCGGCGCCGGCCGCGTCGACTTCGGGCCGGCCTTCGTGCTGATCGACCATGAGATCCTCTTGGGCCCCGGCAAGACGTTTCGGGACCTTGCCGATATCGATCGCGACAAGGTTCGGGTCGGCGTCACGATCGGCACCGTCGACGATCTGCTCCTCGCGCAACGGCTGAAGAAAGCCTTCGTTTTCCGGGTCCTGATCGGCGCCGACAACGCGAGCGTGACGCTGCGCAACAGCGGCGCCGATGCCTTCGCGGCAAGCGCGCCGTTTCTGGCGATTGTCGCTCCGCAGGTTCCGGGCTCGCGGCTCGTGGATCCGCCCTTCGCCGTCGTGCCCGCCGTGGTCGCGGTCTCCCCCGGCCGCCCCGCGGCGCTCGCCTATATCAGCGAGTTCGTCCGCCAAGCCAAGGCCTCGGGCTTCCTCCAGCAATCGATCGACCGGGCCCACCTCCGAGGCGTCCGCGTCGCGCCGCCCTGAGGCAGGCTCGCGAGAGGCGCAAGGCTGCCGCGCGCCTGCCAAGCGTTGCACGGCGCGCGCCCGCGCATTAGGGTAGCGCCGCTTTTCCCTCCGACTCCACGCGAGCTCCCCATGTCCTTCATTGCCGAGCGCATGCACCGGATCAAGCCGTCGCCCACCATCGCCATGTCGGACAAGGCGAAGGAGCTGAAGGCCGCCGGCAAGGACGTGATCGGCTTGAGCGCCGGGGAGCCCGACTTCGACACGCCGCAGAACATCAAGGACGCCGCCAAGCGTGCGATCGACTCCGGCGACACGAAATACACCGCGGTCGACGGCACGCCTGCGCTCAAGAAGGCGATCGCCGAGAAATTCAAGCGCGAGAACGGCCTCACCTACGCGCCCAACCAGATCATCGTGGGCACCGGCGGCAAGCAGGTGCTGTTCAACGCGCTGCTGGCGACGCTCGACGCCGGCGACGAGGTGGTGATCCCCGCGCCCTACTGGGTCTCCTATCCCGACATCGTGGCGCTCGCGGAGGCGACGCCGGTGGCGGTGCCCTGCTCACAGAACAACGGCTTCCGGCTGCGCGCGGAGGACCTCGAGGCTGCCATCACCAAGAAGACTAAATGGCTGATCCTCAACTCGCCCTCGAATCCCTCGGGCGCCGCCTATAGCGCCTCCGACCTCAAGGCGCTCGCGGACGTGCTGCTCCGACATCCCGACGTCTGGGTGCTGACCGACGACATGTACGAGCATCTGCTCTACGACGGCTTCACCTTCGCGACGATCGCCCAGGTCGAGCCCAAGCTCTATCCGCGCACGCTCACCATGAACGGCGTCTCCAAGGCCTATTGCATGACCGGCTGGCGCATCGGGTACGGCGGCGGGCCGACCGAGCTCATCACGGCGATGTCGACCTTGCAGTCGCAATCGACCTCGAACCCGAGCTCGATCAGCCAGGCGGCCGCCGTGGCGGCGCTCTCGGGTCCACAGGATTTCATCCCGCGCAACAACGTCGCTTTCAAGGAGCGCCGCGACCTCGTCGTCGACATGCTGAACAAGGCGCAAGGGCTGCACTGCCCGCGGCCGGAGGGCGCGTTCTACGTCTATCCCTCCTGCGCCGGCGCCATCGGCAAGCGCACGCCTCAGGGCAAGGTGATCGAGACCGACACGGATTTCGTGGGCTATCTGCTGGAGTCCGTGGGCGTGGCGGTGGTGCAAGGCACGGCCTTCGGCCTCTCGCCCCACTTCCGCATCTCCTACGCGACCTCGACCGACGTGCTCCGCGACGCCTGCACCCGCATCCAAAAGGCCTGCGCTGCGCTGAAGTAGAGCGACCGTCTTCGTTCCCACCGTTCCCACTGTCGTCATGGCCGTGACAAGCACACGGCCATCCACGTGTTCTTTTGGCGTGGAGGAACACGTGGATGCGCGGGGCAAGCCCGCGCATGACGTGAACAGAATAAAGCGCGGGGCGACTCAGCCCAGCGATCGGCTCGATATATTGCGGCGCGTGCGATAGGCCAGGGCCTCCGCCTTGAGCTGCGCCCTGGACGCCCGCACGACGCCCTTGACCAAGGTCGAGACCGCGCCGAACGCCTTCAAGATCAGATTCGCGAGCATGCGGTCGCGCTCGGCGCGGGCGATGCGCTCCAGCTCCTGGATCGAATAACGGTGAACGGCGGCGACGAGGTCCTGCGCGTCCTGCGGACTGGGCTCGGTATCGCGGAAGAGTGACATGGCGGAGGTGCTCCTTGGCTCATTGCACGACGCCTCGGCTACCCTCCCCGATATCTTGCATTGCACTCGACTACCATGGCCGGTTCGAA
The DNA here is from genome assembly GCA_035604335.1 of Allostellaceae bacterium. Classification (GTDB taxonomy): domain Bacteria; phylum Pseudomonadota; class Alphaproteobacteria; order ATCC43930; family CGMCC-115725; genus DASZHJ01. The sequence goes on from DATNIT010000237.1 coordinate 8,579, forward strand.
GCACTCTCCACATCAATAATATTGCATCGCAGCATTGTTCTCCACGCTGCGGAAAAGCTCGGCAAGATGCCGGGCGAATGGGCACATCCGCGCCGTCCGCCGGTCTAGGCTCGCACCGCCCGCCGCGCTAAGCTTCGCGCGCATCTCTCCCGAGGGAAGGAAACGCTTCATGGCTCAGCACAACAAAGTCGCAGTCGTCACCGGCGCGAGCAGCGGCATCGGCAAGGCCGCCGCGCTGGCGCTCCTGAAGGCGGGCTACAGCGTGGCGCTCGCGGGGCGCCGCAAGGACGCGCTCGAGGCCACCGCGCGGGAATCGGAGGCTGGCGCGCGTGCGCTCGTCGTGCCGGCCGACGTCGGCAATCCCGCCGAGGTGAAGGCGCTCTTCGCCAAGGTGAAGGAAAAATTCGGCCGGCTCGACGTGCTCTTCAACAACGCCGGCACCGGCGCGCCCGGCATTCCCATGGAGGACCTCACCTACGAGCAGTGGAAGACCGTGATCGACGCCAACCTCACGGGCTCGTTCCTCTGCGCGCAGGAGGCGATCAAGATCATGAAGGCGCAGACGCCCAAGGGCGGCCGCATCATCAACAACGGTTCGATCTCCGCCCATGTGCCGCGCCCCAACTCCGCGCCCTACACCGCGACCAAGCACGCGATCACCGGCCTCACCCGCTCGATCTCCCTCGACGGCCGCAAGCACGACATCGCCTGCAGCCAGATCGACATCGGCAACGCCGCAACGCCCATGACCGAGCGCATGACCAAGGGCATGCCGCAGGCGCACGGCGAGACCATGGTCGAGCCGCGCATGGACGTCGAGCACGTGGCCAGCGCCGTTCTCTACATGGCGAGCCTGCCGCTCGACGCCAACGTGCAGTTCATGACCATCATGGCCACCAAGATGCCGTTCATCGGCCGGGGCTGACCTGTCCTGTTGCGTAGCCATCCTTCCTCTTTTCGTCATCGCCGGGCTCGTCCTGGCTCGTCCGGGCGATCCACGTTTTCTTCTGCTGGGAGAATACGTGGATGCCCGGCACGGAGGCCGGGCATGACGCAAATAGGAGGGAGTCGATTTCGGTTCGTCGCGAGCTGCTCTAGCCTCGGCGAAACCGCATGATCCGCCCCGCCCGCCCCGACGAAGCCGAATGGGCCCGCGCCCTCGTGCGCCGCGCCTACGCCCTCTACGTGCCGCGCATGGGCCGGGAGCCCGCGCCGATGCTCGCCGACTACGGCGCGCTCATCGACGCCGGCGACATGCGGGTGCTCGAGGACGCGGGCCCGCCTGTCGCCCTCATCGTGCTCCGCCCGGACGAGGACGCGCTCTTCATCGAGAACATCGCCGTCGATCCCGCGGCCCAGCGCAAAGGCCACGGCCGCACGCTCCTTGCTTTCGCCGAGCGCGAAGCACGCCGCCTCGGCCTCAAGGCACTCCGCCTCTATACGAACGCCGCGATGACCGAGAACCTCTCCTACTACCCCAGCCTCGGCTTCCGAGAAACCGACCGACGCGAGGAGGACGGGTACAAGCGGGTGTTCTTCGAGAAGCAGGTGGGATAAGAGGGCGCGGGAGGGAAATCCACTTGTATGTCATTTGACAACATATGTCATAGTATGACATAGTTTGTTCGATGGCCAAGGCGACCTTGATCGTTTATGAGCGCCGGATCGATGCGACTGCGGGCATCATGGAAATCAAGGTGTGGCGCGTGCCCAATCCGGTACGGCCCTCGGCGCATGAGTACAAATATTCGCTGTTCTATGGGCGGCGAGGTCTGCGCCTTGTCGGATTCGACAACGAGCAAGGCAAAGGAGACCATATGCACGTAGCGGGAGTCGAGAAGCCGTATTCATTTGCCAGCCTTGACCAGCTGCTAGTGGATTTCTTCGCCGAAGTTCGAAAGGCAGGAGATGAGCCGTGAGCAAACTAAAAATTCATGTCGGCGACAGCCTGGAAAGCATCGGCAAGCGCGTCAAAGATGCCGTGCGCCGGGACCAGAGGGGTGAGCGAGTTAGGGAATATCACCTGACGTTCGATTCTTTTGAGACGTTGGCCAAGGTATTGACCCCTCGACGTCTAGAACTGCTTCGCCACGTACATCGGCATCCCACAGCATCCATTCGCGCACTGGCTCAGGCCCTCGATAGGGACTATAGGCGCGTCCATGACGACGTCGAGGCGCTGACCGAGGCTGGCCTTTTGGAACGAGCCGACGAGGGGACCGGCGTCATGGCGCCTTTTGATGCGATCGAAACTCGCATCGCACTTTAGGGCGTGAACTCGTGCCGTAAGAGGCGATCCGGTTCGGCACGCGTGGGCCCTTTACGGCGAGTTTGGCGATCCGGATCCGTCTGGATCTAGGGACGAAGTCGACAAGGTGTATTTTCGCGTCGATCTCTAGACCGAAGAGCCAATCCGGGTCAGATCCCGATTCACTTGGCGCACGCTTGATAGCCGAGGGCATTCGAGAAAATGCTGCAGCCTGTCATCCATGAAAGGCCCTGACATGCACCATTCCCGCCTCTGCGCACTCCTGGTCGATTGCAAGACCTCGGATGTGGACGCGGCCGCGCGCTTCTGGGGCGAGGCGCTGGGTCGGCCCGTGGATCTCAAGCACCCCGGCAGCCGCGGCAATTACCGCATGCTGGAGAC
>DATNIT010000238.1:0-5578 GCA_035604335.1 Allostellaceae bacterium
TAGCCGCAGCCGATGCACTTGTCGTGGTCGAAGTCGACGATGCCGTTGGAGTACTGCACGATGGCGCCGGGCGCCGGGCAGGCCTTCAGACAGCCCGGATCTTCGCAATGCATGCAGCCGTCCTTGCGGATCAGCCATTCCAGGTCTTGCGTCTCCGGATTCACCCATTCGGTGAAGCGCATCACCGTGAACATGTTCGGCGTCAGATCCGGCGGAATGGTATAGGAGCCGTCGTTCTCGCCGACCGGAATGCGCTCATCGTTCCATTCCAGGCACGCGGCCTGGCAGGCCTTGCAACCGATGCATTTCGACACGTCGATAAGCTTGGACACCTCGGTCAGTTTCCTGGCCGGTGGCGGCACGCTTGAGGCGGAGCGCCGGACCAAGTCCTGTTCGCCGTAGCTCGGCGTGGCATTCCGGGTCGGCGGCGGGGGCAGAACGAATTCGAAATTCGCCATCGTCCCCTCCCTTATGCCACCGGCCCAGCAATGGGCTCGATATTGACCAGGAAGGCCTTGTACTCGGGCGTCTCAATGTTGGCGTCACCGACAAAAGGCGTGAGCGAGTTCGGCCCAAACCCCTTCTTCGCCGCGCCGGTGAAGCCCCAATGCAGCGGAATGCCGACGACGTGCACCGCCTTGCCGTCGCATTGCAGCGGTCTGATTCGCTTGGTGACCACGGCCTTCGCCTTGATCGATCCGCGCTTCGACCAGACCCGAACCCAGCCGCCGCCCTTGATGCCCTTCTCCTTCGCGAGCTCCTCAGAAATCTCGACGAAGAACTCCGGTTGCAGCGAGGCATTCACTTCATTGTGCTTGGTCCAAAAGTGGAAGTGTTCGGTGAGCCGGTAGGAGGTCGCCGCATAAGGGAACTCGTTGGCATCGCCGAACTGTTCCAAGTCGTCCTTGAACACGCGGGCCGCGGGATTGCCGCGCACCTTCGGTGCCAGAACATTGACCACCGGCGACTCGAATGGCTCATAGTGTGCCGGGAACGGCCCGTCGCGCAGCACGCCACGGGTGAACAGGCGCGCGGTCCCCTCGGGGTTCATGATAAAGGGGCCGACCTCGCCGGGCTTGGCGGTCGGCGCAATATCGGGAATGTCGTATCCCGTCCATTTGCTGCCATCCCACCACATCAGCTTGCGGCTGGGATCCCAGGGGTTGCCGTTGATGTCGGCCGACGCGCGATTATAGAGGATGCGGCGGTTGGCCGGCCACGACCACGACCAGTTGGGGTAGAGGCCGGTGGAATCCGGATCGCTGGTATCGCGCCGGGCCATGTTGTTGCCGGCTTCGGTGTAGCAGCCGGCATAGATCCAGCAGGCGCTCGCCGTCTTGCCGTCGTCGCGCAGGACGGCGAAGCCCGGGACCTGCTTGCCCTTGGCCAGAACGACTTTGGTCGGGTCGTTCGGATCGGTGATGTCCTCGGTGGCGTAGCCGTTCAGTTCCTTGGCGAGCTCCTCGGGGGCCGGACTGCCCGGATCGGCGTAGCGCCAATCCAGATTCACGATCGGTTCGGGAACCGGGCCGCCCTCCGTCTGATAGAGCGCCTTCAGACGCAGGTAGAGCTGCGCCATGATCCAGGTATCGGTCTTCGCTTCGCCGGGAGGCGTGCCTCCGGCCCAATGCCATTGCAGCCAGCGGCCGGAATTGGTCAGCGCACCCTCGTCCTCGGCGAAGCACGTGGTCGGCAGCTCGATCACCTCGGTCCCGATCTTCGCTGAATCGACGTCGTTGTATTGACCGTGATTCTCCCAGAACCGCGACGTCTCCGTCTGCAGCGGATCCATGACGACGAGGAACTTGAGCTTGGACAGGGCTTCGGTGATCTTGCTTCGGTTCGGGAACGACATCAGCGGATTGAAGCCCTGGCAGAGATAGCCGTTCATCTTGCCGGCGTGCATGAGCTCGAACACCCGCAGCACGTCGTAGCCCGACACGTCGAGCTTGGGCAGCCAGTCATAGGCGAAATCGTTCGCGGCGGTTGCCGCCGATCCCCACATCGCCTTCTGGAAGCTGATGAAGAACTTCTTGTAGTTCTGCCAATAGCTCATCTGGTTCGGCCGCAACGGCTTGAAGCCGCGGGTCGACATGTAGGCGTCGAGGGTTGCTTCCTTTTCCGTCGGAATGGTCAGATAGCCGGGGATCAGGTTGGACATCAGGCCCACGTCGGTCAGGCCCTGAATGTTGGAGTGGCCGCGCAGCGCGTTCACGCCGCCCCCGCGCACGCCGATATTGCCGAGGATGAGTTGCAGCATCGCCATGGCGCGGATGTTCTGCGTACCCTTGGAATGCTGGGTCCAGCCGAGCGCGTACATGGAGGTCATCGCCTTGGTTGGCGACGACGTCTCCGCGATCATCTGCGCCACCTTTAGGAATTTGTCCTTGGGTGTGCCGCAAATGCGCTCGACCATCTCGGGCGTATAGACCGAGACGTGCTTCTTCAGCAGGGCCCAAACGCAACGCGGGTTCTCCAATGTATCGTCGGAGACGACGTAGCCGTCCGGCCCCAGCGCGTATTCCCAGGTGGACTTGTTGTAATCGCGCTTGGCCTCGTCATAGCCGGTGAATAGGCCGTCCTGATAGCTGAACCCCTCTTTAACGATGTAGGGCGCGTTGGTGAACGCCTTCACGTAATCAAGGTGCACCTTGTTGTTCCGGATGCAGTAGTTGATCACGCCCAGCAGGAATGCGATGTCGGTGCCCTGGCGGATCGGTGCATAGACGTCGGCGACCGCTGCCGTGCGGGTAAATCGCGGATCGACGACAATGAGCTTGGCGCCGCGGTTGGCTTTCGCCTCTGTGACCCATTTGAATCCGCACGGGTGAGCTTCCGCGGCGTTGCCGCCCATGACGACGACGAGATCTGTATTCCTGATGTCGGTCCACAGATTGGTCATTGCGCCGCGGCCGAATGTTGGGGCCAAACTGGCCACCGTCGGGCCGTGTCAAACGCGTGCTTGATTATCGAATGCCAATATCCCGGCGCTGCGCACGACCTTGTAGGTCATCCACGCCGCTTCGTTGCTCGACGCTGACGCACCGAGGAAGCCGGTGCTCAGCCAGCGGTTGACCGTGACGCCGTCGCCGTTCTTGGCGATAAAACTCTTGTCGCGGTCGTCCTTCATCAGCCGCGCCACGCGATCGAGCGCGACCTCCCAGGAGACTCGCTCGAATTTATCAGAGCCAGGCTTGCGGATCTGCGGATAGAGCGTGCGTGTCTTCGAGCGCACGAAGTCCAGCAGTGTGGCGCCCTTCGGGCACAGCGTGCCGCGATTGGTCGGATGATCTGGGTCGCCCTCGATATGGGTGATCTCGGCCTTTTCGCCCTTCTTCAGATCGCCCTTCGAGTACATGATGACGCCGCAGGCGACCGCGCAATATGGGCAAGTGTTGCGGGTCTCGGTCAGGTTCGCGAGCTTCCACGGACGAATGGAATCTGCGTAAGCAGATTCCAGATCGCCGAAGCCGAGCGCACCGAGGGTCGTGCCGGCAATACCCGCGCCAGCGCCGTGCATGAATTGGCGCCGCGACAATTCCATGTTCATGGGACGGTCCTCCTGAGCCTATTCGCCCCCGCCCGGGGCAACGCTCGTCGGGCAACGCTCGTCGGGCAACGCTCATCAGCTTGCCCGACCGGTTGGAATTCCGTAGTGGCTGACGCTATTTTGGAATTGGACCAAAGTCAATTTATCGTCGCAAAATCGCGGACGTTCAATCGAAGGAATGTCATTGAATCCCGCGGGCTATCTCTTCGTTCCTTGTGCATCGCAGCATCGCGCGCCCGCGATTTCACGACGATGTAAACTTAGGGCGGCCTCGCTGAGTCAGGCCGATTTAGATTGACGCGGACGCAAATTGCAGGGCAGATTTGCATCGTGTTCGCGCCAACGGCTCCCGAGGTTCGGGGCGATCGGCATCAGGTAGTGACTTGGCGACAGCGACCGAGCGTCGCGGTGCCGCCGGTCAGTGAATATTTGCAAACGTCGCTGCCGACGTCCTCGGTCGACGAGGCGCCAGCGCATCCCATCGCATCGAAAACTAAAACCCGCGAGGCTGCTTCGGCCTTTGCGCCGTTGTGACGCGGGACGGAGGAGACAATGTCCATCGATCGACGTGAGCTTCTCAAAGCAGGACTTGCGGTATCGGCCGCCGCGGCGCTGCCGCATGCTTCGCCCGCAGAGGCCGGCTTCGCCCCACAGCCCGGAGCGTGGCGCAACTTTCAGGTCCTGACGCGCCTCGAAATCGTCAAGCCGGTCGGCAAGACCCAGGCATGGATCCCGGTGCCCGCCGTCAACGAGCGGGATTGGTTCAAGTCGCTCGGCAGCGCCTGGACGAGCAACGGCCGCGCCGCTCTGGCGCGCGAACCGACATACGGCGCCGAGATGCTTCATGTCGAATGGCCGGAGGGTGAGAGAAGCCCGATCATCGAAGTGACGAGCCGGATCGCGACGCGCGATCGCGCCATTGACCTCGCCAAGCCCGGCCGCGCCGCGCCGCTTTCGGCAGCGGAACGCGACCGCAACACGCAAGGCACCGAACTCATTCCCGTTGACGGCATCGTCAAGCAAACCTCCGACAAGATCGTCGCCGATGCGAATGCCAAGACCGATATCGGGAAGGCGCGCGCCATCTACGAGTGGATCGTGGACAACACCTACCGCGACGCCGCGGTGCGCGGCTGCGGCATCGGCGACATCGCAGCCATGCTCAGGACCGGCAATCTCGGCGGCAAATGCGCCGATCTCAACGCGCTTTATGTCGGCTTGGCGCGGGCGGCCGGCTTGCCGGCACGCGATGTCTACGGCATTCGCGTCGCCCCATCGCGACTAGGCTACAAGAGTTTGGGCACGGCTTCGGCGGTCATCACCAAGGCGCAGCACTGCCGCTCGGAGGTCTATCTCGCCGGCTTCGGCTGGGTGCCGGTCGACGCCGCCGACGTGCGCAAGGTCGTGCTCGAGGAACCGCCGACCAACCTGGCGATCGACGATCCCAAGGTCGCTGCCGCACGCAGGGCGCTGTTCGGCTCATGGGAGACCAATTGGCTGGCGTATAATTTCGCCCACGACGTCGCCTTGCCCGGATCGCGCGGCCCGAAGCTCGGCTTCCTGATGTATCCGCAGGCCGAGACCGCAAGCGTGCGGCTTGATTGCCTCGACCCGGACAATTTCAAATACACCATCACCGCGAAGGAGCTGACGGCGGCGTGATGCATGACGCCATGACGCGCCGAGCTGCGCCGCCGCATTGCGGGAAAACACAATGAATGTGCCGATCGTTCGATTGACCAGTCTCGCCCACGGCGGCGGCTGCGGCTGCAAGCTCGCACCGTCGGTGCTGAAAGAGCTGCTCGCCGACCAGCCGGCAGCTCAGCCTTACCGCGAGCTCCTGGTCGGTACTGAAACCGGCGACGACGCGGCGGTGTGGCAGCTCGACGATGAAACCTGCATCATCGCGACCACCGATTTCTTCATGCCGATGGTCGACGATCCGTTCGACTTCGGACGCATCGCCGCGACCAACGCCATCTCCGACATCTATGCGATGGGGGGCAGGCCGATTATGGCTTTGGCCAT
>DATNIT010000239.1:0-17406 GCA_035604335.1 Allostellaceae bacterium
CTTCACCCGCCGGCCAAAGCGTCGGTCAAGGGAGCGATCCGCATCCGATGTAAGGACGGCTCGGATCTCGATGTCATTGGCGCTTCCGAACGGCGGATGCGACGGCTGCGCGGCAACGATATCGCCATGATCTTCCAGGAACCGATGTCGTCGCTCAATCCCGTCCACCGCATCGGCTACCAAATCGTAGAGGCGCTGCGCACTCACCGGTCTATGCCGCGGTCCAAAGCCTGGGCACGGGCGCTCGAGCTGCTGACTTGGCTCGGAGTGCCGAGCCCCGAGAAATGCCTCGTCAGCCATCCGCATCAGCTGTCCGGGGGGATGCGCCAGCGCGTCATGATCGCGATGGCGCTGAGCGGCGAGCCGGCATTGCTCATCGCCGACGAGCCAACCACGGCGCTCGACGTCACCATTCAGGCACAGATCGTCGACATGCTGAAAGCGCTTCAGCGGCAGACTCACATGGCGATGCTGTTTGTGTCTCACGATCTCGGGCTCGTCAGCCAGGTCGCGTCGCGTGTCCTGGTCATGTATGCTGGCCAGATCGTTGAGGAAGGCCCGCTGCCTGACGTTTTCGTGCGGCCCAGGATGCCATACACCAGGGCGCTCATGCGCTCCCGTGCGGAGCTCGGCGCCGGCCGGCGCAAAATCCAGCCGATCCCCGGAAACGTACCGAATCTCGCTCGGCTCCCGAGCGGCTGCACGTTTCATCCGCGCTGCCCGCATAGTGTTTCCGGCCTGTGCGATACTGATCCGCCCGTGCTCGAGCGCGCGGACGAGGGGTGGTTCGTTCGCTGCCATCGCTGGCGCGAGATCGATGCGGGCGAAGCATGACGACATCGCCCCTGTTGCAGGTCCAGCATCTGCGGAAATATTTCTACATCACGAAGGGACTGTTTTCTCGAGTGGCGGGTCAAGTTCATGCCATCGAGGACGTGTCGTTCGATATCGCTCCTCGCGAAGTGCTTGGACTGGCGGGAGAGTCCGGCTCCGGCAAGACGACGATCGGACGCGCCGTGCTGCGCCTGGTCGAGGCGACGTCCGGCCAGGTGCTTTTCGACGGCAAGAACGTGCTCGATTTCGATGCACGAACGCTGCGCGATTTCCGCCGCTCCGCACAGATCATATTCCAGGATCCCTATGCATCGATCGATCCGACTATGACCGTGGCGGATGTCGTGGCCGAACCGCTCCGGGTGCAGTCTCTCGCAAGGGGATCCGAGCTCGTCGACCGCGTCGAGAAGCTTCTTGCCGACGTGTCGCTGTCCGCTGATTTCATGCGTCGCCGCCCCGCGGAATTGTCCGGCGGGCAACGCCAGCGCGTTGTCATCGCCCGCGCGCTCGCGGTCGAGCCCCGCTTCATAGTCGCGGATGAGCCGGTTTCGGCGCTCGACGTCTCGATCCAGGCACAGATCATCAGGCTGCTGGAGGATTTGGAGGAGCAGCGAGGCTTCAGCATGCTGTTCATCTCTCATGACCTGGCGATCATGGAATATCTGTCGGACCGGATCGCGGTCGTCTATTTGGGTCGGCTCATGGAGATTGGACCGAGCACCCAAGTCGTTTCCCGCCCGAGGCATCCCTACACGGAGGCGCTGATCTCGGCGGTTCCCGACACGACGAACGAGAGGAAGCGCATCATTCTGAAAGGCGAGGTCCCGAGCCCCGTGGCGCCCCCTTCGGGCTGCGTGTTTCGCACCCGCTGCCCCTATGCCTTGCCAGCCTGTTCTCAAGAGGTCCCGGCCATGCGGGAGGTCCTACCCGGCCACTGGAAGGCCTGTCTTCGCGACGATGTCCCATAGCCCGAAACAGCGGTAACACCTCATGCCAGCTTGCGTGGTCACTGGTGCCGCGCGCGGAATTGGCAGGGAGTTCGTCCGCCAGTATGCCGCCCGCAGTTGGACTGTCATCAGCACATTCGGAAGACTTGCGCGAGCTGGGGTGCCGGACAGAACTCTTCAATCTGTCCGACCCTGAGGGGATCGCTGAGCTGGCGCGACGGCTCGGAAACATCGCGATCGACGTTCTCATCTGCAATGCCAAGAAGGCGAACGTCATACTCTATGCCGACTAGGGCGTTCCCAACCGCGGCTTCGACATTATCAGCAGCGACGAGTTCTTGAAAAACTCCCCGGATGTGGTTCGCCGATTCGGCGCGGCGACCTACGCCAACATTCTCGAATCGGTGGATATATTCCTGCGCCGGACCGACGACCAACCTGTCCTCCGACGCCTGATGCCCTCGCCAAGCGAGGGACAAGGGTCGATGGTCGTTCGTCCACCGAGAGGACGGCGATCCCGGCGGCTCTTCACGCGCTGAAGGGGTTCTTGACCCTCGGCCAATAGGGCCTGGTCATCTTCTTATAGGGGATCGACGCGAAATTCGAGCTCAGCGCGCCCGGCGGCGCGGCATAGAGAATTGCTTTCGCGATCGGCGCAAAGCCCGCATGGAAGTGTTGGGTCGACTTCACCACCACCAGCTTGCGGGTGACGATGTCGAGGCCGAGCTTGGTCATGCCTTCGGGGTGGAACACCTGCGTGCGCAGGCTGATCAGGATCATGTCGATGCCCTCCGCTTCGACCCATGCGGTGGCGCCCATCGCGACGGGAGCCTCGCCGAACCGCTGCGTCACCTCGTCGGCCAGGCCCTTCACGGTCACGCGGATGGGATCCCAGTAGTAGCCGCTTGCGACGTTCCGAACTCCGCGATCGAGCAGCCGACGCAGAAAGAAGGTCGCGTCGCCGGGCGCGCCGCCACCCGCGTTGTCGGAAACGTCCGCGATGACCACGGGGCCGCCGTCGATCGCCAGAGCACGATCGATCGACTCGTCCATGCCCAGGAAGCGCGGTGCCACGGCCTCGCGCATGGCATAGAATTCCTCGCCCAGCGAGCGCGCGAGGCACTCGGCCTTGGCACGGTCGCCGTCGGCGATCACCAGAACCTTGGCGCCGACCTCGGAGACATCGCCCCAGGGGAAACCGTGCCCGAGCGAGACGGAAATGATCCCGTTGCGGGCCTCGAGCGCCTGCATGCAGTCGACGAATCCGCGCAGCGGCTGGGCCGTGGTGCGATAGGTCGAGATCATCCGGCAGTCGAAGCTCGCCGACACCGGCTTCGTCTTGCCCTCCGCCGCATCGGAGACGATATGGAACAGATCTTCGGCGCGGTGCGGGATGTCGACGTGGGGATATTCCTTGTACGCGACCAGAGCCGTCGCGTGTTGGACCATGGCATCGGTGATGTGGCAATGGAGATCGAGCTCAGCGCCAATCGGCAAGTTTGGGCCGACGATATCGCGGATGCACCCGAGGAGATCGCCCTCGCAGTCGTCATATCCCTCGGCGACCATCGCGCCGTGCAACGCGAGCAGCACGAGATCGACCGGCATCGCGCGACGAAGATCGGCCAGGATCTCGTCCCGAAACGCCTCGTAGACCGCCCGCACGACCGTTCCGCCCGGCTCGGCATAGGCGCAGAGGCTCTCGGCCACGTCCCAGCTGCGCTGCTCGGCGAGCCGGCGCCAGACATAGAGCTGCGCCGAGCAATAGTTCTCTGGCCTGCGAGTCGCATCGCCATGGGCGACGAACCCTTCATCGAAGGCGCGCGGGCCCGTGGGTATCGGCGCAAACGTGTTCGTTTCAGTGTCGAGCCCGGCAATAAAGAGCTTCATGTCTAAGCGCGCGAGATCGCCTGCTCGATCAGCTGGCTCACCTCGTTGGCCCGCTCCATGTGCGGCATGTGCCCGGCTTCGGCGAGGATGCGGACAGAGGCCGATCTCAGAGACTTGGCATGGTCCGAGGGGATGATGCGGTCGTGCTCGCCCCAGATCACCTGGATCGGGATCTCGAGATCCACGATCGCGGCACCGAGATCGACCGACTGCTTGCCGTTGGAGAACCAGGATTCGGCGATGGCGGCCAGCGCCTCCGGAACCCCGTCGAGCCGCTTGTAGCGCAGCACGTCTTCGACCATCCGGCGACTGACCGAGCCGGGGTCGTGGATCAGGAGGCCGAGCAGATCGGCGACATCCTTGCGGCGCTCCGCGCGCACGAAGCCCTCGATGAACGATCGGTTTATGTCGGGCCCGAGCCCGGCGGAGGCGATCAAGGTCAGTGTCGCCACCGAAGCCGGGCGCTCTATGGCAAGCGAGGCGGCGATGGCACCGCCGAGAGAATGGCCGACCAAGTGTGCACGGTCGATGCCGAGGGCCTCCAGCGCACCGGCCAGCGCCGCGGTCATCGCCGCGCGGTTGCCGGATCCCACCTCCTTCGTCGATCCGCCGTGCCCTGGGAGGTCGAGCGCGACGGTCCGGCGGCCCCGCGCCAAGTGCGGCTGGATGAACATCCAGCTGCCGAGATCCGCTCCGAACCCATGCACGAGAACCACGGGAATGCCGCCTTCTCCGGCCTCTAGGACGCGCAGGCGACGGCCATCCGCCTCGACGTCACGGGTGGCGGCCTCCGTTTGCGTGCTTCCCACCTCATTCTGCGGCTCGACGACGCGGTAGTCCCGGACGAAGGACTCGACGTCGGCTTGCGAAACTTCGGCGGGACCGATGACCGCGAGCAAGGCGCCGACCGGTAAGGTGGCTCCCGCCTCGGCGACGATGCGTTTGAGCGTGCCGCCGACCGGCGCTTCCATGACGTTCGTGATCTTGGTGGTCTCGATTTCGAGCAGCTCCTCTCCCGCCGCCAGCGGCTGCTCCGACTTCTTGAGCCAGCCCACCACCTTGCCCTCGGTCATGGTGAGCCCCCACTGGGGCATCGTGATCGCGGTGAGCCCGTTCGTCATCGGCGAAACACGTGAGTCTGGCGCACGGCATCGGCGATGCGCCCGGCATCGGGGATGTAGAGCTTCTCCAGATTCGGCGAGAACGGCACCGGCGTGTGCGGCGCGGTCACACGGCGGATCGGCGCCTTGAGCGCGCCGAATGCCTGCTCGACCACGATCGCCGAAATATCTGCGGCGACTCCGCAGCGCGGCGTGCTCTCATCGACGATGACCAGGCGCCCCGTCCGCTCGACGCTCTCGATGATCGTGTCGACATCGAGGGGCGAGGTGGTCCGGGGATCGATGATCTCGCACTCGATTCCCTCCGAGGCCAGAGTCGTAGCGGCCGCCTCGGCGAACTGCACCATACGGGCGAGCGCGATCACGGTGACGTCGTCGCCGTCCCGCACGATATTCGCCTCGCCGAACGCAATTCGATAGGCCTCGTCCGGTACCTCGGACTTGAGGTCGTAGATCAGTTTGTGCTCGCAGAAGATCACGGGATCGTCGTCGCGGATCGCCTGGATGAGCAGGCCCTTGGCGTCATAGGCGTTCGACGGCACCACCACCTTCAGGCCGGGCACCGCCGTGAACAGCTGATAGAGGCTTTGCGAATGCTGGGCCGCCGCGCCGCGGCCCGCGCCGATCATCGTGCGCACCACGAGGGGCGTCTTGACCTTGCCGCCGAACATATAGCGGAACTTCGCGACCTGGTTGAGTAGCTGATCGAAGCAGACGCCGAGGAAATCGCAGAACATCAACTCGGCGACAGGCCGCAACCCCGTGACCGCGGCGCCCGCGGCGGAGCCGATGATTGCCGATTCCGTGATCGGCGTATCGATGATGCGCCGGTCGCCGAATTCGCCGATCAGCCCCTTGGTGACCCCGAGGACGCCACCATAGGCATCGCGCTGGCCGTCCGTCCCGGCACCGCCGGAGACGTCCTCGCCGATTACGATCACCCTGGGATCGCGACGCATTTCCTGGGCCAGTGCCTCGTTGATCGCCTGGCGAGTGGATTTGAGTGGCACGGGGGTTCGCTCCTAATACGACACGTAGACGTCCGTCAGGAGTTCCGCTTCTGCCGGAAGCGGGCCCGCACTCGCGGTCTTGACGGCATTGTCGATCACCTGCGCGACGTCCGCATCGATCTCGGCGAGGTCGGCGGGTGTCAGTAGCGCCGCCTCGGTCACGGCTTGGCGGAAATTCTTGAGACAGTCGCGCTCCTCGCGCAGCCGCTTGACCTCGTCCTTGCCGCGGTAGAGCTGCGCGTCGCCGGCGTGGTGCCCGAAGAACCGCACCGTGTCGACTTCAATGACGCTCGGCCCCAATCCCGCGCGGGCTCGCGCGACGGCTTCGCCCGCCGCCTCGTGCACGGCGAAGAAATTGTCGCCGCTGACGCGCACGGCAGGCAGGCCGAAGCCGGCGGCCCGGCCGGCGATGTCGGGGTTTCCCGCGGCATACTTGTGCCCCGTGCCTTCGCCGTAACCGTTGTTCTCGAAGACGAAGATGGCCGGCACCTTGAGCACGACGGCCATGTTCATGGCCTCGAAGGTGGTTCCCTGATTCGATCCGCCGTCGCCCGTGAAGCAGACGGCTACGCCGTCGCGGCCGAGCGTCTTGGCGGTCAGCGCGGCGCCGACCACGAGGGGCGGCCCGCCCCCCACGATGCCATTGGCACCCAGCATGCCGCGGTCGAGGTCCGCGATGTGCATCGAGCCACCCTTGCCGCCGCACAGACCGTTCGTCCGGCCGAACAACTCCGCCATCATCCCCGCGACGTCGCAGCCCTTCGCGATGCTGTGACCGTGGCCGCGATGAGTGCTGGCGATGTAGTCGTCGGGACGCAGGTGCAGGCACATCCCCACCGCCGATGCTTCCTCTCCGGCGTAGAGATGAACGAAGCCGGGGATCGCGCCCTTCGTGAACTCCTGGTGCACGCGCTCCTCGAATGAGCGGATCGTGACCATGTCGCGGTAGGCTCTCTTCAAGCGCTCGCGGCTCAGCTGCATGGAATGGACCTCCGCCTTTGCTCGATTCTCTCAGGGCTGCCGGCCGATCGACAACCACTTTTCGAAATTCAACGCCTTCCTGAGCGCCTCCTGCGCCTGCTCGGCCTCGGCGATGGGAGGCATCGGCACCTCGCCGGCGACATGCTTCCGGAACTGCTGGAGCGTGACGTTGATGCACTGGGCGACCCGCGTGATCAGCAGGCCCGGGAACACCACCTGGCGAAATCCCATGCCGTAGAGCTCGGTCGGCGGCAGCCAGGTGTCGCGGCCTTCGAACGCGGCGGTCATGAGATGGCGCCCGTTGAAATGCCGTCCAAGCCTGGCAAGCTCCGCGGCCGTCTTGATGCCGGGCACGAACAGCCCGTGCGCGCCGGCGTCGAGATAGCGCTGCGCCCGGCTCATGGCGCCATCCAGCCCCTCGAGCTGATAGGCATCGCAGCGCGCGATGATCTGGATCTCCGTGCTGGGGCACGCGGCAACCGCGACCCTCACCTTGCGCACCATGTCGTCGACGGCGACGACCCCCACCGCGCCGGAATCGCCGGGCTGTTTCTTGCCGCGCAATTGATCCTCGAGCACGATGCCGCTGACGCCGAGCCGGGCGTAGACCTCGACCATGTGGGCGACGGATTCCACGTCGCCGTACCCGTCGTCACCGTCGGCCATCACGGGAAGCTGGGTTGCGGCGACGATATCCTGAATGCCGGCCGCCATCTCGCCGAGCGCGGCGAGTCCGATGTCGGGCAAGCCGTAACGGGCGGTGAGCATGGCGGAGCCGCCGATACCGATCGAGCGAAAGCCGGCATGCTCGATCATCCGGGCGCTCAGCGCGTCGTGCGCCAGCGGCGTGATGAGGGGCTTTTCCTCGGCGACCAGGCGCCGCAATGAGGTCTTGGGGCTTGGCATCGCGCTATCCGGTCCTTGTGGGATTCGAGCGGTAGATCCACGGCCGGCGGGACCGGTCCTTGGCCTGGAACGCCGCGATCTCCGCTGCGTGGGTCAAGGTGCTGCCGATGTGATCGAGGCCCGACAGCAGCGCCGCCCGGCGCTCTTCCGCGATCGAGAAAGCGGCGCTGACGGCACCGTTGGGAACGCTCACCCGGCGGAGCCGCAGGTCCACGGACAGGGCCCGATCGGCGAGGAATTTCGGGTCCTGCGCGAGCACGGCTATGTCCTTCGCGTCCATCACGACGGGCAGCAAGCTGTTCTTGAAGGAGTTCTCGAAGAAGATGTCGCCGAAGCTCGGCGCGATCACGCACCGGATGCCGAACCCCAGCAAGGCCCAGACCGCCTCTTCCCGCGAGCTGCCGCATCCGAAATTGCGGCCCGCGAGCAAGATCTTGGCATCGCGGAATGGCGGGCGGTTGAGAATGAATTCGGGATTTTCTTTTCCGGCGAGATCGTAGCGCCAGCCGCCGAACAAGCCTTTGCCTAGGTCTTGTCCGTAATTCACGATCCAGCGCACCGGGATGATAGCGTCCGTGTTGATGTTCTCTTGGGGCAGCGCGGCGGCGATCCCCGTGAGCGTCTCGAATTTTTCCATGTCGGTCCTCAGCCCTGGAGCATGGTGCGGACGTCGACGATGCGCCCGCTGACGGCGGCCGCGGCGACGCTGGCGGGGCTCGCGAGATGCGTGCGGCTGCCAGGGCCCTGGCGGCCCTCGAAATTGCGATTGGACGTCGCGATGCAGCGCTTCTGCGGCGGCACGAAGTCGCCGTTACCGGCAACGCACATGGAGCACCCCGCCGTCCGCCACTCGAAGCCCGCATCGATGAAGATCTTGTCCAGCCCGGCCGCGATTGCGGCCTGTCTCACCTGTGTCGACCCCGGCACCACGAGCGCCCGTACTCCCGGCGGGACCCTCCGTCCCCGGGCGACCGCGGCTGCGGCCGCGAGATCGGAGAGGCGGCCGTTCGTACAGGAGCCGATGAAGGCGTAGTCGATCTCCTTTCCGAGCAACGCCTCGCCGGGAACCAGCCCGACATAGGAAAGGGCTCGCTCCATAGCCGCGCGGCGAACGGGGTCGCTCGCGTCCGAGGGCCGCGGCACCGGCTCATCGACCGCGATCACGTCTTGCGGGCTCGTGCCCCAGGTGACCTGCGGCGCGATCTTGTCGCAATCGATCGCGGCCTCGCGATCGAACTGGGCCTCGTCGTCGGTGCGCAGGGTGCGCCAATACTTGACGGCAGCGTCCCACGCGGCCCCCGTCGGCGCAAACTCGCGCCCGGAGAGATAGGCGACCGTGGCATCGTCCGGCGCGATCAGGCCGGCGCGCGCACCGAGCTCGATGGACATGTTGCAGATCGTCAGTCGCTCGTCGATCGAGAGCCTGGAGATCGCGGGTCCCGCGTATTCCGCCATGTGACCCTGGCCCGCCGCGGTGCCAAGTTGCCCGATGACATAAAGGATCATGTCCTTGGCCGAGACTCCCGCCGCAAGCTCGCCCTCGAACCTGATACGTATCTGCTTCGGCTTGCGTTGCCGGATGGTCTGCGTCGCGAGCACGTGCTCGACCTCGGACGACCCGATTCCCCAGGCCAGAGCGCCAAGCCCACCATTGGTCGCGGTGTGGCTGTCGCCGCACACCAGCGTGCAGCCTGGCAAGTCGATGCCGAGCTCCGGTCCCACGACATGGACGATGCCCTGCCGGCGGTCGTCGATGTCGAAATGCACGATCCCGAACTCGGCGCAGTTGCGCCGCCACATCTGGATGAAAGGGAGCCCGGCGGGGTTGGTGCTCTCGGTGCGGTTCGGGCTCGTGGCGACGATGTGGTCGACCACGGCGAAGGTGAGAGCGGGGCTGTGCACGCCGATGGCTCTCCGACGCAGCCCCTCGAAGGCTCTATGGCTCGTCATCTCGTGAACAAGATGCCGGTCCACGTGAAGAAGGTCGGTGCCGTCGTCGAAGCGGCGGATGACATGATCGTCCCAGATTCGGTCGAGGAGCGTGCGCGCGGCCGGCTCGCCGGAGTGGGTCCCGGTCGTCATCGCGTCGTCTCCTTATTGCTTTCCGGTTCGCGCGGACCTCCTTGGCGATCCGCTCCGAGCGGGTCGATGGTCCCGTGCGCTGCATGCATTGCCGAGTGCCTCAGGTTACCAGTCCGATATCGGCACTCCGGCGCCAGCGCAAGGTGCGCTTCTCGGCCACCGCGAGAACCCAATTGAAGATGATCGCGAGAATCATCAGCACGACGAGGGCGGCGATCGATCCGGCCATGTCGTAGACGCCGGTCGAGTGCATGACATACCAGCCGAGACCGCGCGAGGAGCCGATCAGCTCGGCGACGACGGCGCCGATCAGTGCCATGCCGATGCCGATCCTGATGGAGGCGAATATCCACGGCACCAGCGAGGGGATGACGATCGAGCGGATCATCACGCTCCGGGAAGCCTTCATGCTGCGGAAGGCGTCGAGCAGCTCCCGGTCGATGGTTCTGACGCCCTCGCGCACGTTGAAGAGCACGACGAACAGAACGACCGATGCCACCAAGGCGACCTTTGCGAGCAGGCCGATCCCGAGCCAGATAATGAAGAGCGGCGCGAGCGACACGCGCGGCAGGCTGTAAAAGCCCATGATTATGGGATCGAGCGCGTCCGAGAGCCGCTTCGAGAATCCGAGGAGCACTCCGATGACGATGCCGAGGACCAAGCCGCAGAGCAGCCCGACGAGCGCTTCCTCGAGGGTCTGCCACGTATGCATCTGGAGGCTGCCGTCGCGCGCCATCGAGATCAACCGGTCGAGGACGCTGAGAGGGCTGCTGATCCATTTGCCGCCGACCCAGTGATCGGAGAGCATTTGCCAGCCGACCAGCGGAACGACGATCGCGATCGTCCGGTCGACGTAGAACCTGATCCGAATCTCCCGCGATCTGGCGGCGCGCTTTTGCCGATAGGCGTCTTCCTCGGTCGCGGCCGCCAGGTCGGCGGACGGCAGACCTTCGTTCGCGACGCGCTCAGGAGCGGTCTTCATGGCCGAGCACGCCCTCCATCTCGCGGCGCAAAATTTCCCAAATCCGCTCCTGAAACTCCCGGAAGCCGGGCTCGAAACGGGAGTCGTAGTAGTCCCGCGGCCGGGGAAGATCGATCACGAACTCCTTCGCGATCCGGCCCGGCGCCGCCGTCATCACCAGCACGCGGTCGGCCATCGCGATGGCCTCGTCGATATCGTGCGTCACGACCAGCACGGTTTGGCCGAGCCGTTCCAGGATCCTGAGGAAGTGGTTGCCGACGTGGATCCGGGTCTGGGCATCGAGGGCCGAGAAGGGCTCGTCGAGCAGAAAGACCCGCGGCTCGTAGGCCATGGTTCTCGCCAGCGCGACCCGCTTGCGCATCCCGCCGGACAGCTCCGCGGGATACTTGTCGAGCGCCTTGGCGAGGCCGAGCTCGTGTAGGAGGCTGCGGGATTCGCTCTCGGCTTCGCGCCGGCTCCGGCCGGCGAGGACGGCTCCGACCGTCACGTTCTCCAACGCGGTCTTCCACGGCAACAGCGCGTCCGATTGGAAGAGAAAGCCGATCCCCTCGGGCACTCGCTTGACCGGGAGGCTGTCGAGCTTGATCTCTCCCTCGGTCGCCGCGAGCAAGCCCGAGATGATCCGCAGCATCGTGCTCTTGCCACAGCCGCTCGGCCCGATGATGGCGACGAATTCGCTCGGGCGCACTTGGAACGAGACGTTGGAGAGCGCGAGGTTGGAGTTCCGGCGGCTGCCGGTCGGCGCGAAGCGGAGCGACAGGCCGCTGACGTCGATCGCCGGCGCGCCTCGCGCGTTGACGCGCTCCGATTGCGCGTCGTTTCTTTCGAGCAGCGCGGGCATGGGATCGACGCTGAATTGCGGGTTCACCCCTCGGGGAGCTTCACCACCAGTTTTTCGAAGCTAGGCATTTGATCCTTGGTCACTCTGCCGGAGCCGACCAGCACATCCACGGCGTGATCGTAGAGCTCCCGGCTCATGTCGCCGTCCATCGGGTTCCAGTAGACCTTCATGGCAAAGTCGAGCTGCTTCGAGAGCTCCTCCTCGGACTCGTTGGGATAGGCGAGTTTGGCCATCTTGATCGCGAACGGACGATCGTTCTGGAACCGGCGCAAAATGTCGCGGAGCGCCGACTGGAAGCGCTGAAAGAGCTCCGGATGGTCTTGGAGGTCCTTGGCGCGCGCGATCGAAACTAGGTTCGGATAGCTCAGCGCCTCCCAGTCGCCGACGACGCGGGCCATGCCCGTATCGACGGCCTTGGACAGAAACGGCCGCACCAGAACCGCGGCATCGACCTTGCCGTTCTCGACGCCGGAATAGAGGTTGGCGACCGAGCCGAGGGCGATCAGCGTCACGTCCTTGTCCGGATCGAGCCCTTCTTTTCGAAGCGCCCAGCGCATCAGCATATCCGAGGAAGCGCCCGGGCCGGATATGCCGACGGACTTGCCCTTGAGATCGGTGACCGTCTTGATCTCGGATTTCGCGGGTGCCACCAGCGACCAATTCATCGACTTCAGAATGGCCCCGAACACCTTGACGTCGATCATGCCTCGGGCGGCGAATTCGATCGGCTTGTCGAACCCGGACATCATGATGTCCGCCTGTCCGCCAGCGAAGATCACTCCTGCCTCGCCGCCGCCCTCGATCTGCAGGTTCTCGACCTCGAGGTTGTAGTCCTTGCCGACTTGCTTGAGGGCAAACACCGGCAGGCTGTGGAAGGCCGGAGTGGCCTCGATCAGCGTCACGTGCAGAAGCGGCTTCTCGGCGGCGCGAGTCTGCGGTGCCGCCGCGACCAGCAACGCAGCGACCACGCACGCGAGCGCACGTTTCGCGATGATTGCTTTCAAGGTACCGCTCCTCCCATTTCGACCAGCCGGTCTTGCGTGATGCTTGGCGCGTGGGCTGTGTGTCCGACCATTGGACAAACTCGGTCCGAGGATGTCAATTGATACCGAGAGACGTAAGATGTGTTGCAGATTTGAGTGCGCACACAATCAGAGCGATCATCGAGTGGCGTCATCCCGTGAGACGCGATCGGGCGGCTCGACCTACGGACAGAAGATGACCTAAAGGGCGCGGTTCTGATGCTGCAGCGTCAGTTCGGCGCCGAGATCAGTCCGCTCGGGTCCGACCAGGCAACCGACGAGCGCTTATGCGTCGCGAAAGAGTGTGTTCTTCAGGTGATCTCACCCGCGAGACGCGCCGCTGTCTCGCCGGCGATGGTGCCGAGGGTCACCGCCGCGAGGAGGCCGCCGCCGGAGAAGTAGCCGTCGCATTCGGGGCCCGACAATCCCCGGCTCGCGCCGCCTCCGGCGAGAAGATTAGGGAGCGGACTGCCGTCGCGTCGGAGCACGCGGGCATCGGTGTCGATCTCCAGGCCGCCCTGGGTGTGGAACAGGGCGCCCGTCACGCGCACGCCGTAGAAGGGTGCCGTGAGTGCGGGCTTCTTGCTGAAGTCGCGTCCAAAGGGGTCCGTGCGCGTACCCACTGCCATCTCCCGCGTCTCCGCAAGCGTTGCGGCGAGCGCCTGCGGCGGCATACCGAAGAGCTCGGCCAGCCCCTCGATGGTCTCGGCGCTGCGCACGGCATCCGCCGCGACCGCCGACCGGTAGTCCTCGAAGTCGAGTCCGAGGGCGTGGAGACGCGCGTCGAAAACGTCGATCGCGATGCCCTGGGGCTGGCGCAGCACGTCAACGGCCTGCTCGGAGTAGCCGCGATGCTCGCTCGAGAAGCGCCGACCCTCGAGATTGACCTGGAAGCCGCCTTCCATCATCAGCGCCCAGGTGATGAGGATGCCGTGGGGATGCGCCACGGAGCCGTGGCCCTGATAGGCGCCGAGATCGCTTCCAACACCGCCGAGCGCCTCGCCCCAGCGCAGCGCGTCGCCTTGATTGCCGGCGTGGCCGAAATAGATGGCCTCGGCCATCTCCGGAATGAATCGGCGCACCAAGGCGGGATTGCCGCCGTAGCCGTTGCACGCCAGCACCAACGCCGCGCATCCTACGTGCTCGCGCGCGCCATCCGGCCGCTCGATCTTCACGCCCGCGACGCGGCCGCCCTGGTCCGCGAAGAGCGCCACCACATGGGCGCTGGTCAGGCACTCGATCCCAGCGCGCTCGGTCGCCGCGAGCAGATAGGCCATCAGGTCCGCACCGGTGCGCTTGGGCGTCGCGTGCATGCGCAGTACCGAATGTCCCGGGTAGAGAAAACCTTCGACCACGTCGAACGGAACTTGGTGCCGGTCGGCGAGCCATTCGAGCGTGGGGCCCGCGCGATCCGCGACCCGCGCCGTCATGCGGCGGCTCGAGCGGCCCTTGTTCTTCGCCATGAGGTCGGCGACCAGGAGCGCAGGGCTGTCCGCGATCCCCTTGGCCCGCTGGAAACGCGTGTCGGCGGCGGGGATGAAGCCCGAGGAGAGCGCCGTCGAGCCGCGAGGTGCGCGGTCTCGCTCCAGCACCAAGACCTCCACCCCCGTGTCGCGTGCGGCGAGCGCCGCCGTGAGACCGCAGGCGCCGGCGCCGATCACCACCACCGGCACGGTGACGGGAAAATCGATCCCGTCCACCGGCTGGATGCTCATGAGCGCCCTGGTGCCTTTCCCCGGCTGGCCTCGGCATCGTAGCGCGCGCCGAGACGGAGCATGTCGTCGGTGCCGACGATCTCGTTCAACGCCGCGAAATCGGTCATGCGGTCCCGATAGGGCTGCGTCGTGCCGTGTTTCCGGAGGTTCGCGAAATAATCCTCGAAACAGTGCAGGAGCGCGCGCACCGTGCCGCCGGGAAAGATCACCAGCGCGAAGCCGAGCGCTTCCAGTTCAGTGGCGGTCTTCAGCGGCGTCTTGCCACCCTCGACCATGTTGGCCATGACCGGGACGCGACTGCGGAAACGCTGGCCGATGGCGGCGAGCTCGGCCTCGGTGCGCGGCGCCTCGATGAAGAGCAGGTCCGCGCCCGCTTCTCGGTAAGCCTCGGCGCGGTCGAGCGCCGGCTCAAAGCCCTCGACGGCGATGGCATCGGTGCGCGCGATGATCAGGGTCTCGGCGCTCGGCCGCGCGTCCAACGCCGCCTTGACCTTGCCGACCATCTCCGTCGCGGGGATCAAGGATTTATCGGCGAGGTGGCCGCAGCGCTTGGGCGTGGTCTGGTCCTCGATCTGGATCGCGCTGGCGCCGCGGCTCGCGAACAGCTTCACGGTTCGGACTACGTTGAGCGCGTTGCCGAAGCCCGTATCGGCGTCGACGATCAGCGGGATCGTCAGGCGATCCCGGATGGCGCCGATCGTATCGGCGACCTCGCTCATGCTCACGAGACCGATATCCGGGCGGGCGAGGCGCGTATAGGCGACGGAGGCGCCCGAGAGATAGGCCGCGGGAAAGCCCGCGCGCTCGATGAGATACGCCGAGAGCGCATCGTAGCAACCGGGCGTCACCACGATCTCCAGAGACTGGAAGCGGGAGCGGAGCGATGTCATGGGAGCCTCGCTGCAGGGTTCATGGATCACAATCCCAGATAGGTCTGCCGGAGCCGCGGATCAGCCAGCAAAGTCGCGGCCGGGCCGGTGAGCGCGAATTGCCCGTGCTCCAGCACGTAGGCGCGGTCGGCGATGCCCAGGGATTGCACGACGTTCTGCTCGACCAGCAGGACCGAGAGTCCCTCCGCGCGGATGCGCGCGATCAGCGCGAACATCTCCTCGACCAAGAGCGGCGACAGGCCGAGCGAGGGCTCGTCGAGGATCAGGAGCCGCGGCTCCGCCATGAGGCCGCGGCCGATTGCGAGCATCTGCTGCTCGCCGCCGGAGAGCGTGCCCGCGCGCTGGTCCATGCGCTCGCGAAGGCGCGGAAAGATCGCGCTCACGCGGTCCAGGTTTTGCGCCCGATGCGCGCGGCCGCGGCGATAGCTGCCCATCTCCAGGTTCTCGCGCACGCTGAGGTTCGGAAACACGCGCCGGCCCTCCGGCACTTGGATCAGGCCCAGCGCCACGATGGCGGCGGGCGCGGTGCCGGCGATCTCGACACCGTCGAAGCGGATGGCGCCGGCGCTCGGTCTCAGGAGGCCGGAGAGCGTGTTGTTGAGGGTGGACTTGCCGGCGCCGTTGCTGCCGAGCACCGCCACGATCTCGCCGGCGGAAATGCCGAAGTCGATGCCGCGCAGCACCGGCAGCGCGCCGTAGCCAGCGGCGAGGCCGATCACCTCAAGCACGAGCGCCTCCTGTGCCGAGGCGGCCGCCCAGGCGCTCGGCGGCGCCATGTCCCAGATAGGCCTCGACCACGCGGGCGTCCGCGACGATCTCGGCCGGCCGGCCTTCGGCGATGATGCGGCCATCGTTGAGGACATAAACGCGCTCGGCGAGGCTCATCACGGCCTGCATGACATGCTCGGTCAGGAGCAGCGTCACGCCGGACTCGCGGATTGCCCGGATGAGCGGCACCATCTCCGCGATCTCCGTGGGATTGAGGCCCGCCATCACCTCGTCGAGCAGGAGGAGGAGCGGCGTGGTCGCCAGCGCCCGCGCGAGCTCCAGGCGCTTGCGCCCGGCGATGGTGAGCGCGCTCACGGGCCGGTCGATCAGCTCGGCCATACCGACCCGGCGCGCCACCTCGGCGGCCTCGTCGAGCGCCGCGGCACGGCTGGTCTCTCGAAGTTGACAGCCCACGGCAATGTTCTCGCGCACGCTGAGGCCCGAGAAGGGCTGCACGATCTGGAAGGTGCGGACCAGGCCGCGCCGCGCGAGCAGGTGAGGAGGCACGCCTAGAATCTCCTCGCCCGCGAAGCGGACCGAGCCGCGATCCGCCGGAATGAAACCCGCGATGATGCCGAAGAGCGTGGTCTTGCCGGCGCCGTTGGGGCCGATCAGGGCGGTGATCTCACCCGCGCGCGCCTCGAGGGAGGCCTCCGCGACCGCGGTGAGGCCGCCGAACCGCTTGGTGACGCCGGTAACCTCAAGCATGGCCGAGCCGTCCGGCCGGACGCGCGCGGCGGAGCCGCGCGCCCAGGCTTACGAGGCCATCGGGCAGGAAGGCCAGGATCACGATCAGCAGCGCGCCGTAGAGCATCAGGTTCAGGCCGGGCGCGCCGCCGGTGATGGTGCCGCTGACCTCGTTGAGCGCGCGCAACGCGACCGCGCCCACCAGCGGCCCCAGCACCGTGCCGACGCCACCGATCAGCGGCACCAGCAACGCCGTCACCGACACTTCGACGCCGTAGGCGATGCGCGGGTCGAGATAGAGGAAATACTGCGCGTAGAAGCTGCCCGCGAAGCCGCTGAGCCCGCCGGAGAGCGTGATCGCCCAGAGCTTCGTGCGGTTGACGTCGATGCCGAGCGCGCGCGCGGCGTCTTCGTTCTCGCGCACGGCGACGAGCTCGGCGCCGAATCGCGAGTTCTCGATCCACCAGGCGAGCGCCGTCGCGAGCGCCGTCAAGGCGAGGATCACGGCATAGAATCCCGCCTTCTCATGGAACTGAAAATTGACGGCGGCCTGCCGCAGCGGGATCTGGAAACCGACGCCGGCGCCGGTGAAGGGAACGGAGTCCGCGACGATCCGGAACACCTCGGCGAAGGCGAGGGTGACCAGCGCAAAATAGGAGCCGCGCAGATCGTAGCGGAAGCTCAACGCACCCACGAGGGCGCCGGCGGCGGCGCCGAAGGCGCCCGCCAG
>DATNIT010000240.1:0-4880 GCA_035604335.1 Allostellaceae bacterium
TACGATGACGCCCGGGAAGAGGTGGCCGAGCAGAGTCGCGCGTGTCTCGGCCAGCTCGTTCAGCACGAGCGAACCGCCGGCGATCTCGGCGAGGATGGCGAGCAGCCCGGTGCCGGCCGAGGGTTCCAGAACCCGATCGGCTGCCGTGATGGCCGCCGCGGCGGAGACCGCGAGGCCAAGCGGGACCGGGGTCGAGAACTGCTGGAGCGCCTGGCTCTCCTCGGAGCGACGCGTGTGGGTGGGGAAAAGGCCCGCGATCTTCGCGAGCATCGGCAGTGCGGCGGCCGGAGACCCGGCTTTACGGAGAAGCACTTTGCCGTATTTGCGGAGGAACAGCACCGTCGCCGCCTCGCAGGCGTCGTAGGCGGTTTTCCAATCCCAGGCGCCGGCCGCATCGGAGGCGCCGAAGGCCGCCTCCATCGCGGTGCGCAGGATACTGGCGTCGATGCGGCGACCACATTCGAGATCGGGAAGGAGAAGCCGCGCGGCCTGGGCGATGGCGGCGGATGTAGCCGCAAGCGATGGCGCAGCCGAACGGGCGGCCGCGGAGCTGGAAGGATTCGTCATGAAGGAGACCTCGGGAGAGCGGGAAAGGGCCGAGCTGCCGGGCGCTCTCTCTCGACCCGACCGGCTCAAACCCGTCCCGGCCAACCTCTCGCTCTCGTCACGCCGCCGCCTTGACGGCGCGCCACCACGCGATGCGCGCTTCCCGCGTCGCATTCGCGAGCCGCAGCAGCAGATCGCCGTGACAGGCGCTCGGCGCGCAGAAGCAAACGAGATCGCGACCACGCAGCTCGTCGAGTGCGCGCAAGAGATGATGCTGATCGGCGAGCCAGCGCTCGTATTGTGCGATCACCGCGACGCGGTCGCCGTCGGGACCGATCCGGAACGGATTGCCCCATTTCGAGCCGCGACCGATGTAGACGGCGCCCGCCGGTACGCCTGCATGATGCTTATTGAGAACCTTGCACATCGCCTTCGCCTCCTGATCCTTAAGCGACGGGCTGGCGACCGAGCGCGGTTCAGGGTTCGCGGGTCACGCATCGGCTGTCAGACGATGCGGGAACGGCTCGCCCGTTGACCCGCGAACCGCCGCGCTCAGACAGGCCGAGGAGCGGCGGAATCAGGTGGCCGATGGGTCAACCGGGGGTTCGGACGGTGGCAGGTAGGCGTCGAACGGGTTGCCGTCAGCGAGATGGCCGAAGGGTGTGAACAGGAAATCCGTTCCGTCGCGACCGACCGCGCAAATGACGTAGCGCGGCTCGCCGGTCACGGCGTCGCTGCACTCCATGAGCGCGAGATTCCTGTCTGCTGCCGCGCGGAGCAGCGTCTGGAAGTTTGCGCGCGCGTGATCGGGTATGCTCATCGCCGACCTCGCTTCCCGCGAGGTGCTGGGAGCGTCCGGGCCAGCCAGCCGTTGGTGTCGGTCCAGGCGACGGTCTCACCGGTCGCGAGATCGAGCACATGCGCGCCGCCGCCGAAGGCGTTGACGCGCGGCCGCGAGCAGGTGTTGGCCCACTGGAAACCCCAGCGGCCGGTCAAGCCGAAAGCCTCCGCGCAGCGCTGAACGAAAACGATCACCTGCTGTGGATCGCCGGTCTCCTCGTCGCGGATCCACAACGTCGTGCCGCCGTGCTCCGGTTGGATCGACAGCAGGAAGCCGTCGGAGGGCACGTCCTCCCGCGCGGTTTCCTCCGTGAAGGCTTGATAGAGCTCGAGGGCGCGCGCTGCGTTGTCGGGCGTGCCGACATCGAGCACGCACGAGAAGTGCGTGAAGAAATCAGCCATGTCGGTCTCCAGAAATGGAAAAGCCCGGCGCGTGGCCGGGCTCTGGGTTATTGGGTGATGCGGCAGTCAGGCACGAGGGACGTCGTGGATGCGGTCGTCGTCGAATTCGACGGCCTCGATCACGGCCTGTCGGCCGGCGGGCGTGATGTGGTCGATAAAGGCAATGATGCCTTCGCGCCGCTCCTCAACGTCGATGTGTTCGGGATAGGCGCCCGACTCCATCGCCGTCTTCGCCGCTGCCTTGGCTTGCTCGATCGCATCGGCATCGGATTTGGCTTCGACCGTGAAGCCGTCATAGGCGCGCAGCCAGAAGCCGATCTTGACGATGTATTCGCTCATGGCTCGCCTCCCGCGATTTCCGCATCGGGGGCGCCGGCGAGGATCGCCTCGGCTTTGGCGATCGCGGCGTCGGCGCGTTCGCGCCAGAACGGCGCCTCCGGCGCGTGCGCCAGAACCTTCAGAATGCCGAGCAGGGTTTCGTAGTGATCGGCCTTTCGCTGAAGCATCTCGCCAAACTGCGAAGGGAGGGGTAGCGCGGCGATGCGATAGGCGGTGTCCTCGCCTGGCCAGGCCCCGGTGACGTAGGTCTCGCCGGAGGATTCGTAGTCTTCCTTTTGCTCGGACCAGTCATCGTCATCGACGGCGATCCGGCAGGCTTCTTCGAGCGTCTCGGCTTCATAGGCGCGCTGCCGATAGACCGGGAGCCGATAAGTGGTTTCGATGGTGAAGCGGGACATGATGACCTCCAAAAATGCAAAAAGCCCGGCGGGGCCGGGCTCGGGTGGACGATGGGGAGTGACGGGCGTCAGAGACGCCAGGTTCGGACGAGGCGTTGCGCCTCTTGGTGATGCGCGAGCATCTCGCGATAGAAGCGATGCCGTGCTTTTCGCCGCGCCGGGTCCCGGCGCGCGAGCGCGGTCAGCTTCTTGGCGGCGGCGCGAACGACGGTGCGCCAGCCGTCATGGACGGTGATGTCGAGGCGTAGGTAGGTGCCGTACATGGTCAGGCGCCTCCCGTCGTTGCGGCCGCGGCGAACGGATCGACCTGCTTGTGGATTGGCTGCGCGCGACCCATCCATGGCTCTGGCCGGATGCAGCGCACCCAGTCGGCGAAACTCGGGATGAAGCCGAGATCCTCGACCACATGCTGTTCGCCGATCAGGCGCACCGGCACGATGCGACCCGTCGAGATCGTGACGGTCGCGCCGAAGAAGCGCTCCAGCATGAAGATGCCTTCGGCATGGTGGCGCAGAGCGCGGTGACGAAAATCGGCGGTGATCGCCTTGGATTCGTCGAACCACTGATGCAGCGGCAGAAAATCCTCCGCGAGGCCGCCCCATTTCCTCACCGAGGAGAGCGCATGATGATAGCAATGTCCCATCGCCGCCTCCTCAGAACACGTGCTGCGAGTATTCGGACGCGGTGTAGCGTTCGTTGTAGTCGAGGGTGATCGTCCGTTCGGCGACGTCGAACGTGAAATCGCCATAGGCGCCGTCGTTGTTTTCCCAGCCGCAGTGGGTTCGTTCGAGCAAATCGTATGCGAGACGCTCGATCGCATCGGCGATGCTGACGGTGGAGCGGCTGAGCTCTGGCTGGTCCCAAATCGCCTCGGCGATTTCAACTTCACCGGCGGGCATGGCGACGGCCGCATCGCCGGCTTTGACCTCGATATTCTCGATCTGGCCGGAGTCGCCATATCCGTCGAAGGTGACGAATATGAGCGCGACGCCGGCGGCCGCGAGAGCATCGAACAATGCGGCCTGATTCTGGGGTTGCAGCTCGGCATGCAGCCGATCCTGGGCCGCGCGCTTGGCGTCCCAATCGTGTGCCGCGCCCGTGTCGGCCGCGGTGTCGAAGGTGTCGATCATGATGGTCTCCTGAAACGACAGCGCCCGGCGAAATGGCCGGGCGTGCTGGGGATGGATGGAGAGGTGAGCGGGACGGCCTTTGCCGCCCCGCTCCGGGCCGTCATTCGGCGGCGATCACGGCCGGCTCGTCGGATTCTTCGTCGCTGGTGCTTTCCTCGTCGTCGGCGAGGAAGGCGGGCAGCGCTTCGGTCTCCTCAACGGTATTGCCGGCCGTTGTGTTGGCAGGTTCGACCTCCGGAGTCCGGAGCGGCTCGGGCAGCCAGCCGGTGCCCTCAAGCAACCGTTCGGCTTCCTTCGCCATCTCCGCCTTCTTCAGATGGTCGATGAGCTGCGCGGATTGCTCGCCCTTCGCCTCGCGCACCGCCTCGAGGATGCGCGGCTTGGTCACACGGCCAAGATAATTGTCGACCGTTGGCCGCCATCCGGCTTCGACCATGTCGAGTCCGACAGTGCGCGCGAGCCGGTCGGCCTGAACGAGCCGGCGCTGGACGCCATGGATGGACACGCCCGGCCCCCCATAGCGGTCGCCCTTCTCGTAGAGCGCATTGACGCCGAAAGAGACGCAATGCGCCAGCAGAGCGGCACGGCTGGTGTCGTCGAGGACGGCGAGCCAGTCCCAGAGCTGGGCCTCGTCCTTCGGCAGGTCGGCCTTCCAGGCCTCGTGCCGTTCCGCGACCGCCTTGGCGGGCGGGCTGTCCTTCAGATCCGCCGACTGGATCGAGAAGAACACCTGGCGGACCGACGCTTCGAGGCAAGTGCCGGTTGCCGCGTGCTGGAAGGTGTCGAGGCAGAGCTTGTGCAGGAGCGCCGTCATCGCAACATGCGGATTGTTCGCCACAGCCTCCCGCAGCGCCAGCGTCCGGTATGCGGTCAGCTCGCTCGCCAGCCGGTCCGCGAGCGGCTTTATGGTATCGTCCTCGTCCTCCTCCGCATGAGATTCGCCGCCGATCGTGATGACGGTGCGCTGGACGGCCGGTGCCGACGGCTCACTGGCATCACTGTCGGTCTCTGGGCCGCTATCGATGTCCACGGTGACTGGGGGCTCGTCCTCGGGGCGTACGTAGCCCCGATCGACGGAGAGCTTGCCATCCGAGTCTATGCAGACGAAGACGCCGGCGCGGGCGAGCTCAGTGGGGTCGTAGCTGACCGGCCGATCCTCGAAGGCGTCGAGCGCCGTCTCGATTTCGCCGAGGCGCGCGTCCACCTCGTCGGGCAGTTCGTCGGC
>DATNIT010000241.1:0-8011 GCA_035604335.1 Allostellaceae bacterium
TCGCGAACCCTCGCCCGCATCGAGCCGGATGTGATCGACGAGCCTTGTGCCGAGCCGCTCCATCTCATCCATGATCTGCGCTTGGCGGTGCGAGAAGTAGTTGAAGGCGAACAGAGCCACCAGCGCGATGAAAAGCCCCAGCGCCGTCGCGATAAGGGCCTCGGCAACGCCGCCGGTGACGCCCGCCGGATCGACCAGGCCCTGATTGCCGAACAGCCTGAAGGCACGGATCATGCCGGTGATCGTGCCGAGCAATCCCAGGAGCGGCGCCGCGGTCACGATGGTCTCGAGCACCCAAAGCCAGCGTCCGAGCGCTTTCTCGACCAAACTCGCCTCGTCCGCCGCACGGGATTCGACCCACCATGGCGGGCGCGCGCGGTTCTCCAGGATCACCCGGAAGAATCCTCCGAAATAATTGCGTCCGCCGAGCGCCGCCACCTGCTTTTCGACCTCGCCCCAGTTGAACCCGTAGGTCTCGACGAGATCGACCAGCCGCACCGGTAGACGCGTTCGCCGCGCCACGACGAAGCTCTTCTCCAGCACCACAACCGCCGCCACCACGGCGAGCGCGATCAATGGGTAGACGGTGACGCCGCCGGCCTGCAGAGCCGAAAGAACGGCAGCTAGATCGGGCACGGCCGCCCGCCCACTGTCTCCATTCAAAACTCCTTGCTCACGCCCGCAAAGAAGGTGCGCCGCGGGCCGAATTGTGGGGCGAACACGCCGATCCCGGTCTGGCTCCGCAGGAGATAAACCTCGTCGAACACATTGATCAAATCAACGCGCACGGTGATCGGGCCACCTGGCGCCGAGGCGAAGCGATGCGAGACGCCGAGGTTGACCTGCTCGTAGGACGGCACGGTTCCGCCGTTGATGGGTCCGTTAGAGCGCGTCGTCCTGAGCCCCGTGCCGGCGACGATATCGACGCTGAAGCGCGTATCCTGCCAAAGATACGATATACCGGCGGACGCGGTCATCCGCTGGCTGTGATCGGTATTGATGAGATGCGTGTCCGCGAAATTGAGGTCGTCCTGGGAAAAGTTGAATTGGGCGGAATTGATCCCCTCGGCCTTTTGCTGGGCGATCGCGAGATTGCCGTAATATGAGAATGGATCGTTGTCGTAGGAGGTCGAGATCTCGACGCCGCGATTGAATCCGACGTGATAGTTGAAGGGGGTCAGGATCACCGGCGCGCCGAACTGCCCTTCGTCGATCAGGTTGCGCGAGTATTTGTAATAAACATCGAGGCCGACTTTGAGGCTGGGCAGCACGTCCTGAGCCACGCCGACATCGAAATAATGGGCGTGCTCGTTCCGGAGCGGCGAGTTCGTCGTCACCGCGGGCGCGGCCGTGGTGTTCACGAACTTGCTGATGGTCTCGGTCGAGACTAGTTCGAAGGGCGGCGGCGTGAAATAGCTGGCATAGCCCGCATGGAAGGTCGTCGCCGGCGAGGGCCGCCAGACCACATTCAATCGCGGGCTGATCTGGTTTCCCGTGGTGTACTCGTTGACCACGTCGAAGCGGCCGCCGTAATTGACGGTGACGGTCGGCGTAACGCGCCATTCGTCCTGCAGGTAGGCGCTATAGGTCCATCCGGTCTTGGCGTGATCGTCGACGATGGTGAAGGGGACATCGGTCGAGGCGCCGGTCGTTTCGACCAGGGAATTGGTATCAGCGGAGACCCGCTCGCCGGTCAACAGGAGCCCGCCGCGCACCGTGTGATCGGCGCCGAGCTTATAGCTCGCCTCGGCCTGAAAGCCATTGGCGAAACTCGTGCGCATCGCGTCCTGTCCGATGCCGTTGAAGGCGAGATCCGGGAGAGGGTCCGGATGGAAGTGCAGCGTGCTGTATTTCGTGAATACCGACAGCTGGAAGTCCAGGTCCGCCTCGGACCGGAGATACGAGACAATGCCGAATTGGCTCCCCTCAGTCTGATGCTCATTGACTTTACTAGAATCGAAAGTGCTTGGTGGTCTTCCGTTCACGAAATTGATCGCGGATTGACCGGGATTGTTCGGAATCTGGAACTGGCCGTTGAACGCTCCGACGATCGCGCTGATTTTGCTGGAGGCATCGATGATCTTGTCGACATAGGCAAGACCATGGGCCTGCAGCGTGTCGTCGTGGATCGCATTGTAGGAGGGCGTGACGGCGTCGATCCCGTGGCTGCTCTCCAGGTAGTCGCCCGCGACGAAATAGTTATAGCCGCCCGCCGAGCCGCCATACTCCACACTGGGCTGAATCGTGTCGTTGCTGCCGCCGTAAAGAGAGACCGAGCCCCCGGGCTGGAATAAGCCGCTCTTGGTCTCTATGTCGACAATCCCCGCGGTTCTGAGGCCATACTCCGCGGGCAAGGCGCCGGTGATCAGTTGCAGTGAGCCGACGAAGCGCGGATTGAGTCCTTGCCCGAAGAAGCTGACGCCCTCCGGTATGATGACGCCGTTGATGCGATACTGCACGTTGAGATGCTCGTTGCGCACGTGGATCGCGCCATTGGCGAGATTATCTTGGTCGACGCCCGGCGCTTGTAGCAGCACCTGGTTGAGCGGGTTGTTGTCGCCACCGGGCTGGTCGTCGATCGACTTGTCGGTGATGGTATAGGTCGTGGCGCCGATCCTCGGTTGGATGTCGACCCGCGCTGTGTCGAGCCGCTTCGCCACCACGCTCAGATCGAGCGCCTGCTTCGAGGCGAGCGTGAGGTCGGCACTGGCGCCGGCACCCGCCTCGAGGCTCACGACGGCTGTTGCGGTCTCGAAGCCGTCCTGCTCCGCAACCACGGAATAGACGCCGGGCGCGACGCCGGCGAAGCGATAGGCGCCGTCGGGTCCGCTGGTGGCGTTGCCGACTACGCGCCCATCCGGCGCCTCAAGCCGGAGATGCACGCCTGCCAGCGGCCGCTGGAGAGCGTCCCGCGCCAACCCCTCGACCACGCCCGGCGGGGGCGCCGCGCGGGCCGGCGCAACCGCGGTCATGACGAACAGCAGGACACACAGGAACCGTGCATACCGCATCGCTGCCCCCTCTGGCTGGCTCCGAAGGGGCCGCCACTCGGTTATGTTATGTTATAACATTGCATTTCGCAACACGGCAGATCCCGCAAACGCGACGGCTTTACCGGCAGGACAACGTGATCTCCTGCGGATAGATGTCCCCGAAGTAGGCGTTCTCGATGTCCTCCCGCAGCCGCGGCTCGCACGAGATGCCTTTCTGGTTCCGAAATCGCACGGGATTGTCGTCCGCGAGCAGGATTGCGGCGTAGTAGTCGTGGTCGTAGATCTCGAGCTTGAGCGCCTGGCGGCGGGGATCGACCGGGGCCGGCAGATCGACGACGAAAGTGAACGTGAGGCGCTCGTCGCTGGCCGTCGCGACGAAGTCGCGCACCGGAAGGTTTCCAAGATCGCGGCCATCCAGTGAAACGTAGGTAAAATAGCGAACCTCGGCGAGATTCGGCTGGATGCGCCCGGCGATCAGCTTGCTGCCGGCCGCGGAAATACTGCCATCGCGCTCGGCCTTGTAGTCCGTGAGGAAGCTCTGGCTATAGTTGGGATCGAAGGTCCAGGTTTCCTCGATCCCCGTGACTTGCGCGCCTCGAAAGAGGAACGTCACCCGATCCTCGATTGCGATGTCGGGATGCGCGGAGGCGAGTGAGCTTGAGCCGACGACGGCGCTTGCGGCCAGCAGCAGCCTCGCCGCGAGCCCTCTCCCGGGATGGCCGATGGGTGGGCGTGCGCTCCGCGCGGACGGCCCTGCTGGAGTCACTGCGGCAAGGGATCAAACCCAGGCTGCACGAGGCGAGATTTGCGGCGGCCGACTTCGGGCGATTCCGGACCCATGTCCAGTGATCCCGGCTGCCCTAGGTTTTCCGTTGGCTGCGGAGCGGCGGCACCGATGCCGGGCCGCGGCACCAGGATCGCGGTTCCGAGCATCAGCCCGATGGCGATGAGCCAGCTCCCGAGGATCCGGACCGCGATGTCCAACCAGGGCCGGTGGCAAAGGTGAACCGTGAGGCCGACGGCGACCACGAGCCAGACGCTTGCGGCAATCGCGCCGTGCAGGAAATCTGGGTCGTGAAAGCTGGGATCCACGAGCTTGATCCCGACGGCATGCATCGCGCCCACCAGGATCGCCGCCGGCGGCAACAGCCACGACCGAAGCCAATGCGGCGCAGCCAGGAGAACGCCCACGGCTAAGCACGAGACCGGGCCGGGAAGGCCGAGCCGAACCGTCGTCGCCGGCCCCGAGATCACCGCGTTGATCAACCAATCCCGGTATTCGAAACCCAGCCAGAGTCCCAAGACGGCAAAAATGGCGGCGAGAGCGGCCTCCCCGCTGCGCACGATTGCCAGGGCACACCCGAGACCGAACAAGGAAAGTGCGCGCGGATAGCTGAGGATCACCGAAAGTGCGCCACGCTCCAGCATGCTTCGGTCTGCGACCGGCTGAAACTGCGCGGCCGCGATTCCGGCGACCGCGAGGATCGCGGCGGCGGGGCCAAACCAGCGCAGGACCTGCAGCTCGGGCCACGCGCGCTGGTCAGACGACGACCAGGAAATAGACCCCTCCTGCCGCGATCATGGCGCCGAGCGCGCGAGAGAGACGGCCCTCCAACGGCCTGTTGAGGGCGAGCCCAACGCCGACGCCGAGGACATGGATCATGCCCGTGGCGAGCACGAATCCCGCGGCATAGTCGGCGGGGTCCGCCGCATTGGGAAGCTCGACGCCATGGGCATAGCCGTGGCAGATCGCAAACACGCCGATCAAGGCGAGCGCGATTGCCTCGGCCGGGTGCCAGCCGAACGCGATGGCCGATCCCAGCGCCAGGATCGATAGCGCGATGCCGAGTTCGACATGCGGCAGCGGCAGCCCCAGCATTCCCGCGACGCCGCCCGCCGCCATGATGAGCGGAAAGGTCACGGGAAGCGCCCAAACGGCCCGCCCGCCCATCTGCGCGCCCCAGATGCCGACCGCGAACATCGCCAGGAAATGATCGGGACCCGTCAGGGGATGCTCGAACCCGGCTCCGAAGCCGCCTGCCTCGCCCTGAATGATGTGCGCGAGTGCGTCCGAGCTCGGTATCAGCGTGAGAAACGCCGCGGCCGCGAGGGCCGGCAGCCAAGGCCAATACCCTACTCCTGCCGGATATGCGCTCCGGTGGTGCAATCCGAGTCCCATCGAATGCATGATTTGAGGCTCCAACAATGCAGGTTCCAGCGCTGCACCGGCGAAGCCGAGAACTGAGCAAATCGGTCCCGAAGCAGCTGATTCCGGATATTAACCAAAGCTTTGAGACATCGCTATTTTTTCGCGCCCCACAGGGGCCGTTGACAGAATTGTCTTGGGTCAGGTAACGTGAGCGAACGTTCACTCATATTTCCTATCGAATCATGCGAGACGGCACAGCAACCCGGGAGAAGATCGAGCGCAAGGCGATGGAGCTGTTCGTCGCGAAGGGCGTGGCCGAGACCACCGTCCGCGACATCGCCGAGGCCGCGGATATCGCCGAAGGCGCGCTCTATCGCCACTACCGCGGCAAGGACCAGTTGATCCTGGCTTTGTTCCAGCAGCATTACGCGGCCTTTGCCGAGCGGCTGGAGGCGTTGCAAGCGAGCCACTACGGCACCCGTGAGAAGCTCCGCGTCATGATCGAGGAATGCACCCGCGTCTTCGACGCGGACCCGGTGCTGTTCCAGTTCCTGCTGCTCGTGCAGCATCATTCGATGCGGCGGCTCGGCGAGAGCCAGACGACGCCCGTCGAGGTGGTGCGGCGGGTGCTGATGGAGGGCATGGCGCGCCATGAGATCCCGACGGGCGATCCCGACTTCGCGGCCGCGCTCGTCATGGGCCTCATCGTGCAGCCCGCGACGTTCAAGACCTACGGCCGGCTCCCCGGCCCCCTGACCCCGCTGGCACCCGCGCTTGCCGAGGCGTGCTGGCGTGTGCTCGCCACCTGATCCCTCTCACCGGAGGTTCCGCCATGGCGCAATCCCAGCTCCACCTCCTCAAGAGCCGTCGGCTGTTGCCGCTGTTCATCACGCAGTTCCTCGGCGCGGTGAACGACAATCTCTTCAAGACCGCGCTGGTGACGTTGATCACCTACGGCGATCCGCATTCGTCGACCGAGACGCGCGTGATCGTGGCGCTCTCGACCGCTCTCTTCATCCTGCCCTACTTCCTCTTCTCGGCGACCGCCGGCCAGCTCGCGGACAAGTTCGAGAAGTCCGGCCTCATCCGTTACGTGAAGCTCTGGGAAATCGGCGTGATGGCGCTGGCGGCCGTCGGCTTCGTGCTCGACAACACCGCCTATCAGCTCGCCGTGCTGTTCTTCCTGGGCGTGCAATCGACGTTCTTCGGACCGGTCAAATACGGCATCCTGCCCGATCATCTCGCGACCGACGAGCTCGTGGGCGGCAACGCGCTCATCGAGGCCGGCACGTTTCTCGCCATACTGATCGGCACGATCGCGGGCGTTCATCTGATCGGCCTGAGCCACGGACCCGCGGTGGTCGCAGTTGTGCTGCTGGGCTTCGCGCTGGCGGGCTGGATCGCGAGCCTGTTCATTCCCAGGGCTGCGCGAGCGATGCCGGATCTCACGATCAATCCGAACGTGCTGGCGGAAACGTTGGCGATCATCCGCCACGCCAACGCGAGGCGAGACATTCGCCTTTCCATAATCGGGATTTCCTGGTTCTGGGCGGTGGGCGCGACTTACCTCACGCAGCTTCCCACCTACGCCAAAGACACGTTGGGCGCCGACCCCGACGTCCTGAACCTGTTCCTGACGCTGTTCTCCGTCGGCATCGGCGCGGGCTCGGTGCTCTGCGCGCGGCTGTTGCGGGGCGAGGTCAGCGCGCGGCTGGCGCCGCTGGGCGCGCTCGGTATGGCGCTCTTCACCTTCGACCTCTATGCCGCCAGCACGCGGGCCATCGGCGGCGACGGTGCGCTCGTGGGGATCGCCGCCTTTCTTTCGCACGCCGCCAATTGGCGCCTGATGGTGGATTTGTTCGCGATCGCCGCCTGCGGCGGCCTTTTCATCGTGCCGCTCTACACGATCATGCAGACGCGCTGCGAGGAAAGCCATCGCTCTCGCGTCGTTGCCGCCAACAACATTCTGAACGCGCTCTACATCGTCGCCGCGGGCGTGATCAGCGCGCTCATGCTGGCGGCGGGGCTCACGGTACCCGAGGTCTTTCTCACCGTCGGCATCGTCAATGCGGTGGCGGCCGTCGTCGTCATGCGTCTTCTGCCCGGCGCGCTCCTCAAGAGCCTGCTTGGCGCGCTTTTTCGCCTGGTCTACCGCGTGGAGGTCCGGGGCATCGAGCACATCGCCGAGGCGGGCGAGCGCGTGGTGATCGTGGCGAACCATCTTTCCTTCATCGACGGCGCGCTGCTGGCGACCTTCCTGCCAGGCCGGCCGGCGTTCGCCGTGGCCGCGAACCGCGCCGCGGCCTGGTGGGTGAAGCCGTTCCTCAACCTCGTCGACGCGGTCCCGATCGATCCCTTGAAGCCACTCGCCACCAAGACCTTGATCCGGGCGGTCGAGCAGGGCCGGCCCTGCGTGATTTTTCCGGAGGGTCGTCTCACCGTCACCGGCGCGCTCATGAAGATCTACGAGGGGCCCGCCATGATTGCCGACAAGGCGAAGGCGATGATCCTGCCGGTGCGGCTCGACGGGCTGCAGTTCACCCGCTTCTCGCGCCTCAAGGGCAAGCTGCGGCTCCGCTGGTTCCCCAAGGTCACCGTTACCATTCAAAAGCCGAGGGCGATCGAGCTCTCGGCGGAGATCAAGGGCCGACGCCGCCGGCGCGAGATCGGGCTCCGGCTCTACAACATCATGTCCTCCATGATGTTCGAGACCGCGGAGACCGGAAAGACGCTCTTCCAGGCAGTGCTGGACGCGCGCCACATCCACGGCGGGGATCGGGCAATCCTCGAGGATATCGAGCGCAAGCCGATGACCTACGACCGGCTGGTGACAGGCGCTCTGGTGATCGGCCGCCGGCTCGCGGCGATC
>DATNIT010000242.1:0-52734 GCA_035604335.1 Allostellaceae bacterium
GGTCGAGCTCCTCGAGGCTCAGGATCTCCGCCTTCGGCAGGAACGTCATGTCTTCCGCCATGCAATAGACGCAGCGGAAGTCGCAGCGGTCGGTGACCGACACGCGGAGATAGCTGATGGTCCGGCCGAAGGGATCGATCACGAAGGCAAAGTCCTGAAATCTCTTATGGTTTTTCGAGAGCGCCGCGTGGCTCAGCCTATAACATAATATCGCCGGAGGGAAATTGCGCGGGGCCGACGGCTTCGGGCACACTCTGCGGCGGCCGGCTCGGGTCCAGGGGGTTCCGCTGCTCGTTCATAGCCTGTTCGACGTGCTTGCGCTCGTGGCGGCGCTGGCGGTGTTCCAGTGGGTCCCGATCGCCACGCCCGGCGCGCGGGGCGAAACCTGGCGCAGCCAGCCTTATTATCTCGCGGCCGCCTCGCTCGGCGTCACCTCCGGCGCCTATATCGCGGGCTCCGCCAATCTCTGGCTCACGGGCATCGACGGCATCGCCCGCAGTATCGAGGGCGCGCTTGCGGGCGGCATCCTCGCGGTTGAGGCGCTGAAGGCGCTCACGGGCATCCGCGGCTCAACGGGTCTGCGGTTCGTGGCGCCCCTTGCCGCGGCGATCGCGGTCGGCCGCATCGGCTGCTTCCTCGCGGGGCTCGAGGACATGACCTACGGCACGCCCACGGCGCTGCCTTGGGGCGTCGATTTCGGCGACGGCGTGCCGCGCCATCCCGTGCAGCTCTACGAATCCGCGGCGATGGCGATCTTCCTCGCCGCGTTCCTCTGGGCCGCGCGCCGCCGGAACGCGCTCGTGCTGCGCGCTGGCTTCTACCTCTTCATCGGCGTCTACGCCGGCCAGCGCTTCCTCTGGGAGTTCCTGAAGCCCTACGGGACCGTGATCGGCCCCTTCAACCTGTTCCACCTGCTGTCGGCGGCGCTCGTCCTCTACGCCGTCGTCTTCGCCCGACGGGAGATGCTATGCACGACGTCACCGAGCTCGGCACCGCTCCGCGCCTAGAGCCCGCGCCCGCCCGCAAGGCGCGGCCTTATATCTTCCTGGGCCAGACCACCTCGCTCTGCGAGACCTGTCTCGGGCTGGTGCCCGCGAAGATCATCCAGGAAGGCGAGGCGGTCTTCTATCTCAAGCGCTGCGAGGCGCATGGCGTGCAGAAGACGCTGGTGTCGACGGAGGCGCGCTATTGGAAGCGCTGCCGCGATTTCCTGAAGCCCGGCGAT
The DNA here is from genome assembly GCA_035604335.1 of Allostellaceae bacterium. Classification (GTDB taxonomy): domain Bacteria; phylum Pseudomonadota; class Alphaproteobacteria; order ATCC43930; family CGMCC-115725; genus DASZHJ01. Next base: position 1,226 of record DATNIT010000242.1, read on the forward strand.
GTCCCGCTCAAGTTCCACACCCGCATCGACAAGGGCTGCCCCTACGACTGCGGCCTCTGCCCCGATCACGAGCAGCACAGCTGCCTCGCCATTCTCGAGGTGAACGAGCATTGCAACCTCACGTGCCCGACCTGCTTCGCGAGTTCCTCGCCGGCGCTGGCGGGCACCCGGAGCCTCGCGGAGGTCGAGCGCATGCTGGACCTGCTGGTGGAGAGCGAGGGCCAGCCCGACCTGCTGCAGATCTCCGGTGGCGAGCCCACGCTGCATCCGGAGATCCTGGAGATCATCCGCGCGGCGCGCCGCCGGCCGATCCGACACGTCATGCTCAACACCAACGGCATTCGCATCGCGAGCGATCCCGACTTCGTCGCCGCGCTCGCGGAGATGAAGCGTGCCTTCGAGGTCTATCTGCAATTCGACGCGCTCTCGGAGAGCGCGCTCAAGACTATCCGCGGCGCCGATCTCCGACGCGTGCGCGAGCGCGCGCTCGAGGCGCTGGAGCGCGCGGGCATCTCCACCACCCTGGTCTGCGTCATCCGCAAGGGCGTCAACGACGGCGAGATCGGCGACGTGCTCCGGTACGCGCAGCGCTGGTCCTGCGTGCGCGGCGTCACCTTCCAGCCGGTGCAGGACGCCGGCCGAAACGAGGGTTACGATCCCACGGCGAACCGCATCGTGCTCTCGGAGATCCGGCGCGCGATCATCGACCAGTGGGGCGTCTTCGGCGAGGACGATCTGATCCCACTGCCCTGCAACCCCGATGCGATCTCGATCGGCTACGGCCTGCGCGCGGGCGCCGAGGTCAAGCCGCTAACGCACCTCTTTCCGCAGGAGGTGCTGGTCCAGTCCGCGCCCAACTCCGTCACCTTCGAGGGCAATCCGGAGATGCGGCAGCTCCTCATCGAGCTGCTGTCGCTCTCCTGCGCCGGCCAGCAATCCGCCAACGTGCTCCACGAGGTGCTCTGCTGCCTGCCGCTGGTGGAGGTGCCGGCTGCGATCGGCCACGACCGCGTGTTCCGCGTGACCGTCGTCAGCTTCCTCGACCGCTTCAGCTTCTGCCTCGCGGGCGTCAAGCGCTCCTGCATCCACTTCGTCACCGGCGACGGACGCGTGATCCCCTTCGACACCTACAACGTGTTCCACCGACCGGGCCTCACCGCGCGCGCTGGGAGCCGCGCATGAGCGGCGGTCAGATCGCGGCGCTGGTCTTCGGCGTCATCCTGCTGATCCCCGGCGGCTGCTTCACGGTGTTCGGCATCGGCATGCTCGGCGATCCCCAGAGCTACAACCTCGGGTCGCCGCTGCTGATCATCGGTCTCGTCATTCTGGCCTTCGTCGCCTTCCTCGGCTGGGTCGCCTTCCACAAGCGCAAGCCGCCGGGCCCAGGCGCAAACTAAGCGCTTTCCCTCTCCGCCCCTGAGGGGCGGAGAGGTTAGGTGAGGTGGGGGAGCCTCGTTCATCATCGAAGTCATGGCGCTTCTGGCGACCTCGATGCGCAACGATGAGCACCGCGAGGTCGGCACGACCCCGCCTCACCTTGCCTCTCCGCCCCTGAGGGGCGGAGAGGAATCAATTACCGCCAGGACCTAATTCGTGGTGCGGAACATCTACCGCCTATTGCGCGTGCGCTCATCTCGCCAACAAGATTTGGATGGGCGGTCAAACGATCGAGGTGCCAGACTCGCGCCGTAACGACGCGTTAACCATATTGGATTAAGCGAAAAGCACGGTCGCGAATTCGCACGACTCGTTGACTTTCGGGCACTTCCGAGCATTCATTGATCCTGGATTCGAAGGAGAGAGCGTCATGCCCCGTCCTAGCTGGTCCGGCCATCTTCGGGTCTCGCTGGTCACGTGTCCGATCGCGCTGGCGCCCGCCACCACCGAGGCCGACCGCATCCGCCTCAACCAGATCAACCCGAAGACCGGCAACCGCATCTCGCTGAAGCCGATGGACGCCGAGACCGGCGAGCCCGTCGAGCGCGCCGACATCGTGAAGGGCTACCAGTACGAGAAGGGGCAGTACGTCGTCCTCGAGAAGGAGGATCTCGACGCGATCCAGATCGAGTCCACGCGGATCCTCGATCTCACCTCTTTCGTCGACCGCGCGTCGGTGAACGAGCTCTTCGTGGAGACGCCGTACTTTGTCTATCCCGAGGGCAAGACCGGCGTCGACGCCTACCGCGTGATCTCCCAGGCGCTGCGCAACCGCAAGAAGGTCGGCATCGGCAGCATCGTGCTGACCTCGCGCGAGCATCCCGTGATGGTCGAGCCCTACGAGGAAGGCCTGATGATGTCGCTGTTGCGCACCGCCGAGGAAGTGCGCGACGCGGAGTTCGACCTGCCCAGGGACAAGCTCGACAGCGAGATGGTCCGCATGGCGGAGGAGATCATGGACCGGCTCAAGGGCAAGTGGGAGCCCGAGGAGTTCCGTGACCGCTACCAGGACGCGCTCCGCGAGATGATCGAGGCCAAGGTGAAGGGCCTGCCGCGCGAGAAGCGTCCGACCGCGGAGGAGCCGAGCAACGTCATCGATCTCATGGCCGCGCTGAAGCGCAGCCTCGCCTCGAAGGTGAGCGCCGCCGCGGAGCCAGCCGGCGCCGCCAAGCCCAAGCGCGCCAAGCAGCAGGACCGCCGCCAGGGCAGCATGCTCCTGCCGGTCGCCGGCGGCGGCCGCAAAACCGCCGCCGCGGCGCGCCGCGAGGAGCGCGAGGACGAGGAAGCGGCTCCCGGCAAGACCCGCAAGCGCCGGAAGGCATCGTAACTCCCAACGGAGGACCGCATGGCCAAGCGAACCGTCGCTAACCCCTACAAAGCCTGGCTCGAGGCCCTCGAGAACATGCGCGCGGCGCTCACCGCGAATCCTTTGGTCGCCGATCCCCTGATGGCCTCGGCGCAGGTCTTCGAGGACATCGGCCGCATGATGTTCGGCGGTCACGTCGCGGCGACGAAGCCGAAACGCAAGCGCGCCACAGCGAAGCGCTCGGCCGCGAAGAAAGCGCCCGCGCGCAAGAAGCCCGCCGCCCGCCGCCGCGCGCGCAAGAGCTGACCCTCACCCTTCACTGCTTCGCAGCGGGCCCCTCCCTCTCCCGTTTCACGGGAGAGGGCCAGTTGCGCCCAGCCCATACTTGCCCCTCGCCCACGAAGTGGGAGAGGGAGGGACCCAGCGCGTGAGCGCTGGGAGGGTGAGGGTCCGCTGCGCATGACGGAGAATGGAAGGGCGTAGTACCCTGCCTCCTCCGTCGAACCAGAGGAGGCGCCCCATGACACTCCACGGCATCATTCCGCCGATGACCACGCCCTTCGGCGCGGACGGCGAGCTCAAACTCGACCTTGTGCGGACCCAAGTGGATTGGCTGGTGGGGCAGGGCGTGCACGGCCTCGCCGCCGGCGGCAGCACGGGCGAGGGCCATGCGCTCGACGCCGCGGAGTTCCGCGACCTCGTCGGTGCCACGGTGGAGGCCGCAGCGGGCCGCGTGCCCGTGATCGCCGGCATCATCGTCGACAGCACGCGCGACGCGATCCGCCGCGCGCGCATGGTGCGCGACATGAAGGTCGCGGCCTTGCAGGTGACGCCCGTGCATTACCTCTTCCGGCCCGACGACGACGCCATGCAGATGCACTTCAAGACCGTCGCCGAGGAGACCGGCATGCCCGTCATCATCTACAACGTGGTGCCTTGGTCCTATCTCTCGCCGGCGCTGCTGGTGCGGATCATGCGCGCGGTGCCCGGCGTGATCGGCGTCAAGCAGAGCGCCGGCGACCTCAAGCTCGTCGCCGACCTCTTGCTGACCGCCGACCCCAACCAGCTGATCCTGAGCGCGGTCGACGCGCTGCTCTATCCGAGCTTCGCGCTGGGCGCTCACGGCTCGATCGCGGCGATCCTAACGGCCGCGCCGCGCGCGTGCGTCGAACTCTGGAACGCCGTCAAATCCGGCGACCACAAGCGCGCGCTCGACCTTCACCGCCACCTGCTGCCGCTCTGGAACGCGATGGTCGGCGACAACCTGCCGGCCTGCACCAAGGCCGCGCAGAGCCTCCAAGGCTGCGACGCCGGCCTGCCGCGCGCGCCGATGCCCGCGGCGACACCGCGCCAGCAGGACGCGATCACCGCCACCCTCCGCGGCCTCGGCGCCGAGCTGCGCAGGGGCTGAGCGCGTTCCGCTTGCATTGGCATCGTGCGTCCTTCGACGCGCTCGCTGCGCTCGCTTGCTCAGGATGAGGATTTTCTTTGTGCCACAATAACTGCGCCTCATCCTGAGCAAGGGCCACGAGGCCCGCGTCGAAGGACGCACCGCCGTCGATGCACCCACGCACCGCTCTAAGCCCGCGTCCCTCATGCCGCGCTTCCTCATAGTCTTGGGCCTGGTGCTGGTGGCGGCAGGCCTGCTATGGCCGCTCGCGGAGCGCCTCAACCTCGGCCGCCTCCCCGGCGACTTCATCATCGGCCGAGACAGCTTCCGCCTCTACCTCCCGCTCGCGACCTCGCTCCTGATCAGCGTGGTGCTGAGCCTGGTGCTGTGGCTGATTCGGCGATGAGGGAGTTTCAGCAGGTCACTGTGGCACCTTGATCCATGAGGCTTCAAACGTGCGGTCGGGTCCCATGCCACCGTGCGTCTCGAGTTTTTCCTTGACCATGAGGCCCAGCTCCGGCGCGAACCAATAGGTGCGCATCCACGAGCCCGAATAGTGTCCGAGCGCATCCATGTGATGCTCGATCACGAGCGTGTCGAAGGTGCCGGCCGCTGTGGCGAGTTTCTCCTCGCGCGCGACTTTGATTGTGCTGCGCACATAGAACATCGAGAAGCTGTCCGTTCCTTCGCCGAGCACGTGAGACGAGTTCATCTTCGTAGTGAACTCGATCTCGCTGCCGATCTTGAGTGGCAGCAGCTTTTGCGCGCGGGCCTCCTCGAGCTCGATGTCTGTCGGAATCATACCAAGGATCACCCGAAACGCGGTGTTGCCGGAGCGTCCCTCGCAGGTGAGGCCCGTCTGTCCTGTGAAGGTGACCGAGCCCGCCGTCCCATACGTGACGACCGTTCCCGGATTCGGGCAATGGAACATTTCCTCGGCGTGCGACGCCCATGTCAGCGCCAAGAGCGCCGCAAAGCTCGCGCAGATCCTGTTCACGGGAACCCCCCACCCGATGAAGCGGGGGTCACTCTACTATTCGTTGTTGTGCGGAGCAACCGGGCACTATCACCGACGTGTCCGCGATCCCAGCCCTCTCAGGCGGCTTTGACTCCCGCCAAAAAGCGGTCGACCTCGCCGCGGAGTCCCTCGGCCTCGCGGGCGAGGGCGCTCGAGGCGTCGAGGACCTGGTTGGCGGCCTGGCCGGTCTCGCCAGCGGCGGTGCTGACGCCGCCGATGTTCTGTGAGACCTCGTTAGTGCCGACCGCGGCTTGCTGGACGTTGCGCGCGATCTCCTGGGTCGCGGCGTTCTGCTGCTCGACGGCGCTCGCGATGGCGGCGGCGATCTTGCTGATCTCGGCGATGGTGGCGCCGATCTTCTCGATCGCGTCCACCACGTGATGCGTCACCTGCTGCATGTCGGAGATCTGCGCGCCGATCTCCTCGGTGGCTTTCGAGGTCTGGTTGGCGAGGCTCTTGACCTCGCTCGCGACCACCGCGAAGCCCTTGCCGGCCTCGCCCGCGCGCGCCGCCTCGATGGTCGCGTTGAGGGCGAGTAGATTGGTCTGGGTCGCGATCGAATTGATGAGCTCGACGACCTCGCCGATCTTGTCGGAAACTTCCGAGAGACTCTTGACGGCGGCGTTGGTGTCGCTGGCCTCGGTCACGGCCTGCTGCGCCACCTTGGTGGAGAGCGCCACCTGGCGGCCGATCTCGTTCACGGAGGAGGCGAGTTCCTCGGTGGCGGCCGCCACGGTGTTGACGTTCGTGGTCGCCTGGCTCGAGGCTGCGGAGGCCGCGCTCGATTGCCGGCTGGTCTCCTCCGCCGTCGCGGCCATGGAGGTCGCGGCCGCGTGCATCTTGCCGGCGGCATCCGCGACGGCCTGCAGCACGCCTGTGACCTTCGCATCGAAGACCTGGGCGAGCTCGGCGCGCCGGCGCGCGCGCTGCTCGGAGGCGTCGCGCTGGCGCTCGCGCTCGCCCGTGAGGCGCTGCGCCTCGACGGCCGTCTCCTTGAAGACCTGCACGGCGGCGGCAATCGCGCCGAGCTCGTCGCGCCGGCCGGCGTAGGGCGTCTCGGTCTCGAGCGCTCCGCCCGCGAGCTTATGCATCGCGTCCGCCATCACCACCACAGGCCGCGAGATCCGGTTGCTGACCAGCCAGACCACGATGATCGCGATCGCGGATACCGCCAGAAGCGCCGTCAGATAAATGAACCGCGCATCGCGACCTTCGGCGCGGACGGATTCGACGACCGCGTTCTTCCGTTGCTCGGCGAGTGCGGTCAACCGCTCGAGCTGTCCCCGTGCTTGTTCATAGGATTGCTCGGCGGTCCCCATGAAGATCGACGCCGTGGCGGCATCGAAGGCCGCCATGCTGATGACCTGCTGGCCGGCATCGGCATAGGATTTCAGAATCTTGCCGAGGGATTCCACCAGCGGGCGCGCCTCGCTGTCGCCTTCGTTCGCGGAAGCCACCTCCTTGAATTGATCGGGAACGAGTGTCAGCTCCTTGGTCAACGCGTCCGCGAGCGTCTGGATGCGCTTGGTGTCGCTGTCGTTGGTGGCCACCGAAGTCAGCTGATAGAGGCGGGCGCGGACGGAGCTCACCTTGTTGTCCAGCGCGGTCACCGCGAGGGCGCGCTCGAACGCGCCGCTGCTGAGCTGGTCGAGCTGGCGCTCGTTGCTGTTCAGGAGCACGAGCGTGTAGCTCGCGAGGCCCACCAGCGCCGCCAGAAGGAAGCACGGCGCCAAGAACATCTTGAGCCGCAGCGAGAAATCGTCGAACCGAATCATGCTGACCCTTTGCCGATCGAGTGCCGGCTCGCGCGCGGCTGGACGCTCTCGGAGCGCCTAATCCTTGTAGAAGCCGGCGCCGACCACGTAGTCGCCGACCTTCACGATGAACGACGACTTCGGCTCGATCTTGTGCGAGACGGGGTTGACCCAGCGATAGTCGACCCAGCCGCTCCCCTTGGAGCTCGCGAGGTCGATCATTTCCTTGTTGTAGGGCTTGCCGTCGGCATCCTTGAGGTCGAGGTTGGTGTGGCCGATCATGCCCTTGTTGGCGCCGTGCGCGACGGTGTTGCCGTCCATGCTGCGGACGAAGATGTAGAGATCGCGGTCGTGGAAATCCTTGTTGGCGGGATCGTCGAAGGCGGCGAAGGCCTTGTCCGGACCGGAATCCTTGAGGAGCGCGGCGGCCTTCTCGACCATCGCCTTCGCCTCGTCGGCGGTGCCCTTGTCGGCGGAGGCGACGCCGGTCGTGGGCGCGAGCAACAGGCCGAGCGCCAAAAGCGGGATGGAGATCAAGAGTGCGCGGCGAATCATGGTGGCGTTCTCCCCAAGCAGAGCCGAGTTGGCTTCCCTGCACCATGCCTCAAACCCCTTAATGACATTTTAAACCTCAGCGTGTGCAACCGCGAAGATCAGCGCCGGCCGGTCTTGCGACGCCCGGTGGCGAAGCCCATGATCTCCTGATGAAGGAATTCGCCATCAAGCCCGATCCCGAGGATCCCCGGCTCGTGCGCCGGGTGATCGGCGTCGATCAGGATGGCAAGCCGATCGAGACGTCCGTGGTGATGGAGCGGCCGCTGACGCTGTACCTCAACGGCCAGGAAATCGTCACCATGATGACGATCGGCGATCACCCGAACTATCTCGCGGTGGGATATCTCCTGAACCAGAACATGCTGCGCGCCGACGACATCGTGACGGCGATCGACCACGACGAGGATCTCGAGACCGTAGTGGTGCGCACAAAGCGCCGCACGAACTTCGAGAGAAAACTGCGCAAGAAGACGCTCACCTCCGGCTGCGCGCAGGGCACGGTGTTCGGCGATCTCATGGAGAAGTTCGACGAGATCACGCTGCCGCAGGATGCGGTGATCAAGACGTCCTGGCTCTATGCCCTCAGCCGGAAGATCAACACGGCGCCGAGCCTCTACCTGGCGGCGGGCGCGATCCATGGCTGCGTGCTCTGCGAGCAGGACCGGCCGCTGGTCTACATGGAGGACGTCGGCCGGCACAACGCCGTCGACAAGATCGCGGGCTACATGCGCCTCCACGGCGTCCCGCCGTCCGGCAAGATCTTCTACACCACGGGCCGGCTCACCTCGGAGATGGTGATCAAGACCGTGCAGATGCGGATTCCGATTTTGGTCTCGCGCTCGGGCTTCACGGCCTGGGGCGTCGACCTCGCGCGGCGCGCGGGCCTGACGCTGATCGGCCGCGCCAAGGGCAAGCGCTTCCTCGCGCTCGCGGGCGAGAGCCGCATCGTCTACGACGCCGACGCCGCGACGGTTGCGGAGGAAGGCAAGCAGAGCCGGCGCAAGGCCAGTGTCGAGGAAGACGCCGCGTGACCATCGCCGGCGTGCTGCTGGCGGGCGGCCAGTCGCGGCGCATGGGCGGCGGCGACAAATGCCTGCTGCCGCTCGGGGCGAAGCCGATCCTCGCGCATGTGATCGAGCGGGCGAGGCCTCAAGTGTCGGCGCTCGTGCTCAACGCGAACGGCGATGCCGCGCGCTTTCGCGAGTTCGGCCTTCCCGTGGTGCCCGACGGCATCGCGGGCTTCGCGGGGCCGCTCGCGGGCGTGCTGGCGGGTCTCGATTGGGCCGCAGCATCGGTGCCCGGCGTCACGCATCTCGCGAGCTTCGCGACCGATGCGCCGTTCTTGCCGCGCGACATGGTGCCGCGCCTCGTGGCGGCCTTGGGCGATGGCCGCTTCGAGCTCGCCGCGGCGGCTTCCGTGGGCCGCACCCATCCGGTCTTCGCGCTTTGGCCGGTCGGCGTCCGCGGCGCGCTCCGCCAAGCGCTGGAGGGCGGAGTGCGCAAGGTCGACGCATTCACCGCCCGCTACTCGCTCGCCGTGGTCGACTTTCCCGTCGGCGACGTCGATCCGTTTTTTAACACTAATCACCCGGATGACCTCGAGGCCGCGCGCCTTCTGACCGCCAGCGCAGACGTGCGCTGAATCACGGCGTTGCCGCCGTCCGCCGCTGCCGGCGAGCGGATTGGACCCGTCAACGTCACGGGCCTTTCGGGCTATGCTCGTTGGTATTGCGCGGCGGTTGCGGTAACAGAGCCTCAACCATTATCGCGTACGGTCTCATCAAATAGTGTGAGGGGTCTCGCGACCGGCACTACGCCGTCGACGCGCCAGAACGCGCGATCGGAGGCGAGGGCACCTTTACGAGACGGGGCACTTGAAATGTATCTGAGCGACGAGAGCCTGGAACAGGCCCGTGAATACGCCAAATCCGCCTTCGAGCGCATGGGCAAGCTGTCGATCCGGCCCGTGCCCACCAACTACTGCGTGTGGTACGCCTATCACACCGGCAAGGCGCCCGAGCTCCGGCGCGCCATCGACATTCTCGTCTCGAACAAGCAGCCTTTCACCGACCGCGCCAACGAGGAGCTCTACGAGCGCTTCTTCACGCTCGGGCGCGAGCAGAATGAGCTGCGCGCGGGCATGGCTCGGGTGCAGGAGACCCTATCGGAGCTGGTCTCCAACCTGGGCGAGGCCGGCCAGAGCACCAGCCGGTACAACGCCGCGCTGACCGAGATCAGCGGCGGCATCGAGGCAGACCCCGCTCCGGACACCGTGACGAAGCTCATCCGGCGCCTCCTCGCGGAGACCGCGGCGATCCAGAAGAAGATGGAGCTTCTCGACAACCAGTTCACGACCTCCTCGCAGACCATCCGGCAGCTGCGCGATCGGCTCGACGGCCTGCGCCGCGAGGCGCTGACGGATTCCCTGACCGGGATCGCCAACCGCAAGTCCTTCGACGCCACGCTCCGGGACGCGGCGCGGCAAGCGATGGAGACCGGATCGGAGCTGTCGCTCCTGTTCCTCGACATCGACCACTTCAAGACCTTCAACGACACCTGGGGGCATCAGATCGGCGATCAGGCCCTACGCCTCGTGGCGAAGACCCTGACGGACAACGTGAAGGGGCAAGATCTCGCGTCCCGCTATGGCGGCGAGGAATTCGCGGTGATCCTGCCGCAGACCGCGCTCGAGGACGCCGTCACTCTCGCGAACAAGATCCGGCATTCCTTCGCGGTGCGCAAACTCGTCAAGAAGGACACCGGCGAGACCATCGGGGCGCTGACGGTCTCGATCGGCGTCTCCCGTTTCGAGCCCGGCGAGGCGGTCCACCATTTCGTCGCGCGCGCGGATCAGGCGCTCTACGCCGCCAAGCGCGAAGGCCGCAACCGCGTGGTCGCGGAGGACGTCCTGCAGTCGCTGACCCAGATGGCGGCGGCGGTCTAGCCCAGCGTCGAATAGCCGCCGTCGACGGGGATGGCGGTTCCGGTGACGAAATCCGAGGCCGAGCTCGCCAAGAACACCGCGATGCCCGCGAAATCCGCGGGCTCGCCCCAGCGGCTTGCGGGCGTGCGCGCCAGCACGCGCTCGTGCAGGCCCTCGATTTCGCGGCGCGCCCGGCGCGTGAGGTCGGTGTCGATCCAGCCCGGCAACACCGCGTTCACCTGGATGTTCTGCCGCGCCCAGGAGACCGCCAGCGACTTCGTGAATTGCACCATGCCGCCCTTGCTGGCGCCGTAGGCCGCGTGCGCCACGCCGCCGAAGATCGACATCATCGACCCGATATTGAGGATCTTGCCGAAGCCCGCGCGCACCATCTCGGGATAAGCCGCCTGCGAGGCGAGGAACGCGCTGGTCAGGTTGGTGTCGATGACGGTGCGCCAGTCCGCCAGCGTGTACTCCTCCGGGCGCTTGCGGATGTTGGTGCCGGCATTGTTGACGAGGATATGGAGCCCGCCCAGCCGCGCGGCCGTCTCGGCCGCCATGCCGCGGCAGTCCGCCTCGCGCGTGAGGTCGACCTCGAGGGACGACGCCTTGGCCCCAAGCTCGGTCAACGCGCGCACGGCCTCGGCGTTCTTGGCGGCGCTGCGGCCGGCGATCATCACCGCGGCGCCCGCGCTCGCGAGGCCCCGGGCCATGCCCAGGCCGATGCCCCCGTTGCCGCCGGTGACCAGCGCCACGCGGCCGCCGAGGTCGAAGAGTTTCATTGGGATCTCCATTGGATGGGGTCAGCGGTCTCGCGCGTGGCCGATCTCGTCGAGCGGGACGAGCGTCACGACGGCGGTATTGATGAGACGCTTGCCCGCGTGCTCGAAGTTGACGGTGACGCGGTCGCCGATCGCCGACTGCACTTGTCCCACGCCCCAGCCGGGCTCGCCGGGATGACGCACGCGGGTGCCTGGTACGAGCCGGTCGGTCAGCGCCACCTCCCGCAATGGTTGTCAGAATCGGCCTCGCGGCCCATTATAGTGCGCCACCGGCGGCGAGCCCAGGTACCCACGCGGTCAAGCGAAGGGATTCATGATCGAGCTCCGCGTTCTCGAGCTGCTTTGCGCCCGCTTTTGCCATGAGATGGTGAGTCCCGTCGGCGCGATCGGCAACGGCGTCGAGCTGCTCGACGAGGATGATCCGGAATTCGTGCGCGAGGCGATCGCGCTCATCGGCCAAAGCGCGCGAACGGCGTCGCGCCGGCTGCAGTTCTACCGCTTCGCTTACGGAACGGCGCCGACGGCGTCCAACGTGACGCCGCGGGAACTCCTGATCGGCTTCCTGGAGGGCGGCAAGGTCGCGGCCGATTGGGACTCGGCTGTCTCGAGTCTCTCATCGGAGTGGCAGCGGCTCGCTTGCAACCTTGCCGTCGTTGCCGCCGAAACCCTGCCGCGCGGCGGCCGGATCGCCGTGCGCAGCGTGCGCGTCGGGGGACGGGGCGTGGAGGTGGAGGCCTCCGGAGACAGCATTCTCGTGAACCGGGACGTGGTCGCGGCGCTGGCGGGAAGCGTGAGCTCGGGCGAACTCACGTCCCGCACGATCCACGGTCATGTCACCGCGAAATTCGCGGAGCAGCTGGGCGCAATTGCCGCACTCTCCGAGAGCGGCCCGAGCCGCGCTCTCTTCGCCGCATCCGAGCGTTAGCGGCCAAACGCCGCGCTCCCGCGCGGCCAGCCGCGGGCGCAGCGCGGTGGTGCTAACCGCTTTTTAATGTGTTTTCGGCATTTTTCAGGCACTTGCAGGCGTGGCGCTTACGGCGCATGTGCCGGTCTCGCCCCCGCGCCGAGGATCAAAAAATGGACGATCTGCTCAGCGAATTTCTCACCGAGACCAATGAGAGCATTTCGGTGTTGGACGTCGAGCTCGTGAAGCTCGAGCAGAATCCCAACGATCCCGAGCTGTTGGGTAACATCTTTCGGCTTGTGCACACCATCAAGGGAACGTGCGGCTTCCTCGGTCTGCCGCGCCTCGAGACGCTCGCGCACGCGTCCGAGAACGTGCTCGGCAAGATCCGCGACGGCGACCTGATCGTGACGCCGGACGCCGTCACCCTGATCCTGGAATCGCTGGATGGGATCAAGTCGATCTTGGCCATCCTGGAATCGACGGAAGCCGAGCCCGCGGGCAACGATGCGGCGCTGATCGAGCGACTCAATCGCCTGGCGAGCGGCGAGCAGCCGAGCGCGCCGGCGGAGAAAGCGGCGGCGCCAGCGCCGAAGGCCGCCGCGAAGCCCGAGAGCGCGCCCAAGGCGCCGGTCGAGAGCGCCCCGAAGGCTTCGGCACCCCAGCAGCGGCCGGTTGCCGCCGTCGTCGAACCTGACGAGCCGGAAGCGCATGACGCCGTTCCTCCGGCGCGCGCCGCCGAAGATGTCAAGGAGACCAAGGAGACCAAGGAGTCGGCAGTCGCGGCCCAGAGCATCCGCGTCAACGTCGATCTGCTCGAGAATCTCATGACCATGGTGAGCGAGCTCGTGCTCACCCGCAACCAGCTGCTGCAGATTCTGCGCAGCCAGAAGGACAGCGAGTTCGGCGCGCCGTTGCAGCGCCTGTCGCACGTCACGACCGAGCTGCAGGAAGGCGTCATGAAGACGCGCATGCAGCCGATCGGCAATGCCTGGGCGAAGCTGCCGCGAATCGTGCGCGACCTCTCGCACGAGCTCAGCAAGAAGATCGAGCTCAGGATGCTGGGCGCCGACACCGAGCTCGACCGGCAAGTGCTGGAGATGATCAAGGATCCGCTCACCCACATGGTGCGGAATTCCGCGGATCACGGCATCGAGTTGCCGGCCGAGCGCCTCGCCAAGGGCAAGCCGGAAGCAGGTGTCATCACCCTCGATGCCTTCCACGAGGGCGGCCACATCATCATCGAGATCTCCGACGACGGCCACGGGCTCGACATCGACAAGATCAAGCGCAAGGCGGTTGCCACCGGCCTGGCGACCGAGGCCGAGCTCGCGGCGATGACCGAGCAGCAGATCCAGCAGTTCATCCTGAAGCCCGGCTTCTCCACCGCGACCAAGGTGACGAGCGTCTCGGGCCGCGGCGTCGGCATGGATGTTGTGCGCACGAACATCGAGAAGATCGGCGGCACCGTCGAGATGAAGAGTCAGAGCGGCAAGGGCTCGTCCTTCACCATCAAGATCCCGCTCACGCTGGCGATCGTCTCGGCGCTCATCGTGGAATGCGCGGGCGAGCGCTTCGCGATCCCGCAGATCAGCGTCGTCGAGCTCGTGCGCGCCGCCGCGAACTCCGAGAACACGATCGAGCGGATCAACGACACGCCGGTCCTGCGCCTGCGCAACCGGTTGCTGCCGCTGGTGTCGCTGCAGTCGCTGCTCAACCTGGGCAAGCCCAAGGGCGAGGGCGAGACCTATATCGTCGTGACCCAGGTCGGCACCTACACCTTCGGCATCATCGTCGACCGCGTGTTCGACACCGAGGAAATCGTGGTCAAGCCAGTGGCACCCATCCTGCGCGACATCAGCATGTTCTCGGGCAACACGATCCTCGGCGACGGCAGCGTGATCATGATCCTCGATCCCAACGGCATCGCCGCGGCGACGGGCGAGATCACCGTCAGCGAGCAGGCGCACCGCAACGAGGCGCTGGCCCGCGCCGGCGTCCGCGAGGACCGCACGACGCTGTTGCTGTTCCGGGCCGGCGACGCCGGTCAGAAGGCGGTGCCTCTCGCGCTCATCGCGCGCCTCGAGGAGATCGACGTCAAGCAGGTCGAGCAGTCGAACGGCAAGCCCGTGGTGCAGTACCGCGGCAAGCTCATGCCGCTGGTCTCCACCGATCCCGCCTACCAGATGCGCCCGGAAGGCCGCCAGCCGATCCTGGTGTTCGCCGATCATGACCGGAGCATGGGTCTGGCGGTCGACGAGATCGTCGACATCGTCGAGGACCATCTCTCGGTGGAGCTGACCGCGAACCGCGCGGGCCTGATCGGCAGCGCCATCGTGGCGGGCAAGGCGACCGAGATCATCGATGCCGGCTTCTATCTGACGCAGGCCTATCGCGACTGGTTCCAAGCGGCGACGGATATCGACTTCGGCAGCGCGCAGAAATCGAAACGCGTGCTGCTGGTCGACGACAGTCCCTTCTTCCGCAATCTGCTGACGCCGCTGCTGTCGGTCGCCGGCTATGAGGTGACCACGGTCGACTCCGGCGATCGCGCGCTCGGGCTTTGCGAGGCCGGCGAGGACTTCGACGTGATCATCAGCGACATCGAGATGCCCGGCATGAACGGCTTCGAGTTCGCGAGCGCCGTGCGCAAGGCCGGCCGCTGGCAGCAGACGCCGCTGGTCGCCTTGTCGTCCCACGCGAGCCCGAAGGATCTCGACCGGGGCCGCGCCGCGGGCTTCAGCGACTACGTCGCGAAGTTCGACCGCGAGGCTCTGCTCCATAGCCTGTCGGAAACCCTGAGTCACGCACGAGGTGCCGCATGAGCAAGGAAGCCTCCGCCGCCGAAGTGGCCGGCGGGAAGTTGATCGGGTCCGCCGACCGGCGCGATTTCGTATCGGTCACGATCGCCGACCAGGTGTTCGGCATCCCGGTTCTCCAGGTGCAGGACGTGTTGGGAACCCAGCGCATCACGCGCATCCCGCTCGCGCCCGCCGAGGTCGCGGGCTCGCTGAACCTGCGCGGCCGCATCGTGACGGCGATCGATATCCGCATCCGGCTCAAGCTGCCGCCGCGCCCGGAGGGCCGGCAGGCCATGAGCGTGGTGGTCGATCACGGCGGGGAGCTCTACAGCCTGCTCGTCGACAGCGTGGGCGAGGTCCTCAGCCTCAAGGCGGACGATGCGGAGCGCAATCCCGCGACCCTCGACCCGATCTGGCGCGAGGTCTCGGCCGGCATATTCCGTCTAGACGGCAACTTGCTCGTCGTGCTCGACGTGGCGAAGGTGCTCGACTTCTCGGCGCGCGCTGCCGCCGCCTGAGCGGCGGCCAACGACGAAGGCCAAGGAGAAACCGCGGCATGAAATCCTGTCTTATCGTCGACGACTCGAAAGTCGTCCGTAAGGTCGCTCGACGCATTCTCGAGGATCTGCACTTCGCCATAGAGGAGGCCGCCGACGGCAAGATCGCCATGGAGGCCTGCCTCAAGCACATGCCGGACGTGATCCTGCTCGACTGGAACATGCCGGTGATGAACGGCATCGATTTTCTGCGCACGCTGCGCGGCACCGCCGGAGGCGAGGCGCCTATCGTGGTGTTCTGCACCACCGAGAACGACCTCGCACATATCCAGCAGGCGATTGGCGCGGGCGCCAACGAATACATCATGAAACCGTTCGACAGCGACATCATCCAGACCAAGTTCGCGCAGGCAGGATTGCTGTGAGCCCCGCCGCGGCGCCATCTTCCGTCACGGGAGTGCGCCCCGCGGCTCGATCGGCGGCGCCGTACCGAATCATGGTGGTCGACGACAGCGCGGTGATCCGCGGGTTGTTGACCCGGTCCCTCGAGGCGGATCCGGATCTCGCCGTCGTCGTTTCCGTCGGCGATGGTCAGCAGGCGCTCAACGCGGTGCAGCGGCACGACGTCGAGATCGTCATCCTGGACATCGAGATGCCCGTGATGGACGGCCTGACGGCGCTGCCGAAGATCATCGCGGCAAAGCCCGGCATCCAGGTCCTGATCGCCTCGACCCTGACGCTCCGGGGAGCGACCGTGAGCCTCAAGGCGCTGGCCCTGGGCGCCGCCGACTACGTCTCCAAGCCCGGCTCCTCCGCGCTGACGACCGCGAGCGATTTCAAGCGCGAGCTGGTGGCCAAGGTCAAGGGCCTCGCCCAGGCGCGCCGGCAGGCGCGCGGCGAGGCGTTTCCGTCACCCGCCGCGCGGCGCGCGGGCGAGGCCGCGGTGCCCGCTACGCCGGTCGTGCGCGCGGGCGCGATCCGCCTGAGGCCGGCGCCAAGCGAGCGGCCCGACATCGTCGCCATCGGCTCCTCGACCGGCGGGCCGCAGGCGCTGTTCCGTCTCTTGAAATCCCTGGTCGGCGTCAAGCAACCGATCCTCATCACTCAGCACATGCCGGCGACCTTCACGACGATCCTCGCCGAGCACATTGTACGACTCACCGGACTCGCGGCGGCTGAGGCCGTCGACGGAGAGCCGGTCCTGGGCTCGCGGGTCTACATCGCGCCCGGTGACTATCACATGCTCGTGGACGCGCAGGGCACGGAGCGCCGCCTGCGCCTCAGCAAGGGGCCGCCGGAGAACTTCTGCCGTCCGTCCGTCGATCCGATGCTGCGGAGCCTGGCCCAGGTCTATGGCCGCCGCGTGCTGTGCGCGATCCTGACGGGCATGGGCCAGGATGGGCTCAAGGGCGGGGAGGCGCTGGTCGCGGCCGGCGCCGCGATCCTGGCGCAGGACGAGAAGACCAGCATCGTCTGGGGCATGCCGGGCGCGGTCGCCATGGCGGGTTTGTGCAGCGCGGTGCTTCCCATCGACGAGCTCGGTCCCTTCATCTCGCGCATCGCCGGGCGGGCTGCGATATGACCGGCGACGAGTTCGACTTTCTCTGCAAGATGCTGAGGGACCGGTCGGGCCTCGTGCTCACGCGCGACAAGGCTTACCTGCTCGAGAGCCGGCTGCTGCCGGTCGCGCGCAAGTGCGGCCTCAAGTCCGTCGACGAGCTGGTGGCCGCCGTGCGCGCGCGCCCGAGCGGCGACCTCGCGCGCGACGTCATCGAGGCGATGACGACCAACGAGTCGTTCTTTTTCCGCGACATCAAGCCGTTCGACCAATTCAAGAGCTTCGTGCTTCCGGCGCTCATGAAGTCGCGCGCGGCGCGGCGCCAGATCCGGATCTGGAGCGCGGCCTGCTCGAGCGGGCAGGAGCCCTACACGCTGGCGATGCTGCTGGCCGAAGAGCAGGCGAAGCTCGCGGGCTGGACCATCGACATACTCGCGACCGATCTCTCGACCGAGATCCTGGACAAGGCGCAAGCCGGGCTCTACTCGCAATTCGAGGTGCAGCGCGGCCTGTCCATCCAGTATCTCGTCAAGTATTTCAAGCAGCAGGGCGACCGCTGGCAGATCGACCCGGGGATCCGCAACCGAGTCCGATACCGGATCTTCAACCTGCTGGACGAGCCCGCGAGCCTCGGTGGCTTCGACGTGATCTTCTGCCGCAACGTGCTGATCTATTTCGACCAGCCGACCAAGACCACGGTGCTCGAGCGGCTGAGCCGGGTCCTGGCGCCGGACGGGTTCCTCTATCTCGGCGGCGCCGAGACCGTGCTCGGCATCAGCGACAAGTTCCAGGCGTCAACGGACAATCGCGGGATCTACCGCCCGGCGCCTCAGCCTGCGGCGCAGCCGCAGCGGCTCGCCGCAGGCTGAGGCGGTCAAAAAGGAAAGGGCGGGTCTCTCGACCCGCCCTTGCCTCGTCGCCCAGGGTTGCTTGCTCGATCGGCTCAGACCTTGGCCAGCTTGCGCTCGGCCTCCGCGGGCGCGGGGTCGCGCAGCACGTAGCCGCGGCCCCACACGGTCTCGATATAGTTGTCGCCGCCGGTGGCCTGGCTCAGCTTCTTGCGCAGCTTGCATACGAAGACGTCGATGATCTTGAGCTCCGGCTCGTCCATGCCGCCGTAGAGATGATTGAGGAACATCTCCTTGGTGAGCGTGGTGCCCTTGCGCAGGCTCAGGAGCTCCAGGATGCCGTACTCCTTGCCGGTGAGGCGGAGCGGCTGGCCCTCGACCTCCACGGTGCGGCTGTCCAGATTGACCAGCAGCTTGCCCGTGCGGATGACCGACTCGGAGTGGCCCTTGGCGCGGCGCACGATCGCCTGGATGCGCGCGATCAGCTCGCGGCGGTCGAACGGCTTGGTGAGGAAGTCGTCCGCGCCGAAGCCGAGGCCCTTGATCTTGTGATCGAGCTCGCTCAAGCCCGACAGGATCAGGATCGGCGTCCGCACCCGCGCGGCCCGCAGCCGGCGCAGCACCTCGTAGCCGTCGATGTCCGGCAGCATGAGGTCGAGGATGATGATGTCGTAATCGTAAAGCTTACCGATCTCGAGGCCGTCTTCGCCCAGATCGGTGGTATCGATGATGAAATTCTCGGCCCGCAGCATCATCTCGATGCTGGCCGCGGTCGCAGAATCATCCTCGACGAGAAGTACCCGCATGCAACCCTCCGCTCTTCGGTGCCGCAGCCCCTCTTACTGCCCATCGGTCACCAGATTTAACTATTCTTACCGGCCGAGGTTAACAAGCTGTTAATCGGCGCAAAACCCAACGCGCGGAAAAGTGCGACACTTTGCAACCCCGCCATTTCGCCAACCGCCGGCGAAACCGCCGAGGAAACGCGCGACTCCGACCCCTCCGGCCGCGCCGGACGGCCCTGCCTTCCCGGCCGTTCGCCCCGCCGTAAGCCGCCGCGACAATTGAGCAAAATTCGCGATTTAACTCCGCCTTAAACGAGCCTTGGCATGATGCTCTCACGCGCGGCGCCGAGTCCCGCGCGTTCCGTTACCGGTCTTGAGGAGAGCAGCTCCGTGGGTCTTGCCAATCTTCTCGAGGAAGTGCGACAGATCCCGGAATATCACCGCTACGGCCGCGTCACCGGCGCATCCGGCCTGCTCTTGGAGATCGGCGGCGTACCGCAGAGCCTCGCGGTCGGCGGGCGCTGCGAGGTGATGACCCGAGACAACCGCCGCGTCCCCTGCGAGGTCGTGGGCTTCCGCGACCGGCGCGCGCTCGCGATGCCGTTCGGCGCGCTCGAGGGCGTGAGCCTCGGCTGCAAGGCCGAGGTGCTGGCCGCGGTGCCGGCGATCCATCCGAGCGACGGCTGGCTCGGCCGCGTCGTCAACGCATTCGGCGAGCCGCTCGACGGCAAGGGGCCGCTGCCCATGGGGCCGTCGGCCTATCCGCTGCGCAGCCGGCCGCCGCAGGCGCATCTGCGCCGGCGCGTCCAGGGCAAGCTCGACATCGGCGTGCGCGCGATCAATACGTTCTTGAGCTGCTGCCGCGGCCAGCGCATGGGCATCTTCTCGGGCTCCGGCGTCGGCAAATCGATTTTGCTCTCGATGCTCGCGCGCTACACGACCAGCGACTGCACGGTGATCGGTCTGATCGGCGAGCGCGGCCGCGAGGTGCAGGAGTTTCTCGAGGACGATCTCGGGCCCGAGGGCTTGAAGCGCAGCGTCGTGGTGGTCGCCACCTCCGACGAATCGCCGCTGATGCGCCGCCAGGCCGCCTATCTCACCATGGCGCTCGCCGAGTACTTCCGCGACCGCGAGCGCGACGTGCTCTGCCTGATGGACAGCATCACGCGCTTCGCCATGGCGCAACGCGAGATCGGCCTCTCCGCGGGCGAGCCGCCGACCAGCAAGGGCTATACGCCCACCGTCTTCGCGGAGCTGCCGAAGCTCCTGGAGCGGGCGGGGCCGGGCGTCGGCCAGGGCAGCATCACCGGCCTCTTCGCCGTGCTGGTGGAGGGCGACGACCATAACGAGCCTATATCGGACGCCGTGCGCGGCATCTTGGACGGCCACATCATGCTCGACCGCGCGATCGCCGAGCGCGGCCGCTATCCCGCGATCAACGTGCTGCGCTCGATCTCGCGCACGCTCCCGGGCTGCAACAGCGCGGAAGAGAACGCGCTGGTGTCGACGGCGCGCCAGTATCTCGCGACCTACGAGGACATGGCCGAGCTGATCCGGCTCGGCGCCTACCGCAAGGGCAGCGACGCCAAGGTCGACGAGGCCATGCGCTATTATCCCGCGATCGAGAAATTCATGAGCCAGGCGCGCGAGGAGCGCGCCGAGCTCGCGGCCGGCTACGCCGAGCTCCAGCGCATCCTCGGGACGCCCCAGTCGTGACCACGCTCGACAGCCTGATCCGTCTGCACCGCTGGCAAGTCGACGAGCGGCGGCGCAACGTCGCGGAGCTCGAGGGTCTCGCCGAGAAGCTCCGCCAGGAGATGGCGCGGCTCGCCGAGGAGCGGGCGATCGAGCAGACCGCCGCCGGCGCCTCGTTCCTGGCGCGGCACGTCTATCCCGGCTACATCCGCCGTGCCCTCGATCGGCAGAAGACGCTGGAGCAGTCATTGGCCGAGACCGAGGCGCAGACCGCGCAGGCGCGCGACGCGCTGGCCGAGGCGTTCCAGGAGCTGAAGCGCTACGAGGTCGCCGCCGCCAACCGCGAGCGCCTGCGCATGCACGCCGCCGCACGGCGCGAGCGCATCGAGACCGACGCCGTCGCGATCGAGAATTTCCGCAGAGCGAGCGGGCGGTAGCTTGGCTCTCGACTGCATCGGCGCTGTGCGCCCTTCGACTCGCTCGCTCCGCTCGCGGCTCAGGATGAGGCGATTTCTCTTCGTGCATCAATAACTCACCTCATCCTGAGCCGCGCGCCTTGGCGCGCGAGTCGAAGGACGCACGGTGTCGATGCGAGCGAGCCCTCCCAGACGCAGCGGAGAGACGGGCCTTGGCGAAGTGGGGCATTGCCCGATCCGAACCGAGACTGACGGTCTTCTCCGCGCGAAATTGGGTTCGTTTCGCAATTTTAGCCATCGCGCGCGCTTCTGCGCCCGTCAGAGCCGAAAGCGTGCGGCGCGAGCCAAGGCCGCTGGATTGGCTTTCCCACCGAAAATTGGCTTTGAAATTGGCTTTTGAGGTCGAGTTATCATTGATATTGCGCGTTAAATTGGTTTTGATTTGCAAATTCATTTTTCACGCAGCCTCCATTCCGCGCTTGTCCGCTGGTCGTTGAACGCTAGAAGCGTATGACCGGAGGTAGATGGGATTACGCCCGGCTGGTTTCAAGATGCTCGTTCAAGATGCAGCTAGCAGGCGAGGCGTCGCCAAGACATCCCGTGGTGGCATCCGACGGATTTGCGCTACTGTTTCGAGCGGAGGGTTGGAAGGGGCAGAGTATGGCGAAGTCCCTTCGAAGTGGGCGAACATGGCCAAATCGCCATCAAGGTCATCGACGACCGTGGTAACGAGCTGCTGGTGGTCAAGAGCCTCGCGGAGGCCGAGTGAGTGAAGGAATTTGTCATCCTTGGCGGACCCAACGGTGCGGGCAAGACCACGGCGGCGCAAGACTTGTTGCGCCCCAATCTGCGCATCGGTGAGTTCGTCAATGCGGATGACATTGCGAGTACCCTCGCGCCCGCCGACCCCGACACCGCGGCTTTCGCGGCCGGCAAAGCAACGCTTCGGCGCGTCCGGCGGGCCATGGCTCAAGGCAGGAGTTTCGCCGTCGAGACCACCTGCGCGGGGCACTGGCAGCTCCGGCTGTTGCGACGATGCCGAACAGCCGGCTACCGGACGACGCTGGTCTTTCTCTGGTTGCCGTCGCCCGAGGACGCGATCGCGCGTGTGGCCAAGCGGGTCGCCGGGGGTGGCCACGACGTTCGCAGCGATGTCGTTGTCCGGCGCTATTGGGCGGGACTGGCCAATATGCGAGACCGGTACCTCCGGCTCGTTGACATTGCCGTCGTCTACGACAACTCCGACAGAGGCCGAGTGTTGATAGCAGAAAAAAGACCTCGCACACGGCTCGTCGTGCACGATGCCGCCCGCTGGAAACTGATTAAGGAGGCTGCCCCGTGACAAACCTCTCTCCAAGGCAAATGGTCGAGGTCATCGTCCGAAGCCTCGACCATACCGCCATGCGCTTCGATGCGGCGGCAAAGAAGAAGTCGAAAACGAACGGCCTAAAGCGGCCGAAACGCAAGCGTCGCTCCATCAGCGCGCGAGCCGGCAGGAAGGTGCTGCGGAAGCGCTGATGAGCGATTTCGAAGTCCCGACACCGATCCTGAATGCGCCGTTCGCGGAGCCGGCCGCGCATTAGCGCATCGAGGCGCATCGCGCTTTCAAGGGGTGCCCACAGCCCGGTGCTGGGATTGATTGATTTTCCCCTCTTGCGCGTGGCTTACTCCGTTTCGGAGTAATGCGGGGGAGGGGCTGTGATTACCGGCGAAATCAGGGGCCAGATCGATCGCATCTGGGATGCGTTCTGGTCGGGCGGCATCTCCAACCCGCTCGAGGTGATCGAGCAGATCACCTATCTGCTCTTCATCAAGCGCCTCGACGAGCTGCAGGCTCGCGAGGAGAACAAGGCAGCGCGCACCGGCAAGCCGATTGAGCGCCACATCTTCCCCGAGGGGGAGGACGCGAAGGGCACGCCCTACGCCGATTATCGCTGGTTGCGCTTTAAGAATTTCGATCCGCCAGCGATGTTCGAGATCGTCGACCAGCACGTGTTCCCATTCCTGCGCACGCTCGGCGGCGACGAGTCCACCTACTCCAAGCACATGGAGGGCGCACGGTTCACGATCCCGACGGCCGGGCTCCTGGATCGCGTGGTTCAGATGCTCGACGCCGTGCCGATGGAGGACCGCGACACAAAGGGCGACGTCTACGAGTACATGCTAGCGAAGATCGCCACTGCCGGCCAGAACGGCCAGTTCCGCACGCCGCGCCACATCATCCGCCTGATGGTCGAGCTGATGGCGCCGCGGCCCGACGACGTGATCTGCGATCCCGCCTGCGGCACGGCGGGATTCCTGGTCGCCGCCGGCGAGGTATTGCGCGCGCACTATCCGAGCCTGCTGCTCGACGCCAAGCAGCGAGAGCATTTCCACCACCACATGTTCCACGGCTACGATTTCGACAGTACCATGCTTCGGATCGGCAGCATGAAGCCGCGGTCAATACCGATCCACGCACGGCCTGCTTCTATGCGCGGCGCGCGCTCGAATTGGCGGTGCAATGGGCGTTCAAATGTGATCCCGCCCTGAAGCTGCCCTATCAGGACAATCTCTCGGCACTAATCCACGAGCCGAGCTTCAAGCAGACCGCAGGCGAGGCGGTATTCTCCAAGGCGCGGGTGATCACGGCGCTGGGCAATCGCGCTGTGCATAGCCAAGGCGATCATGCCGCAAGACGCACTGGTCGCGATGCGCGAGCTGTTCCATGTCTGTTATTGGCTGGCTCGCACCTATGGTCGCGTCGCGCGGCCGGCACCGGGACTTGCCTTCAATCCGAGCGCGCTGCCGAAGCCGGCGCCGGCGCCGAAGCAGACCGCCGAGCAATTGCAGAAGTTGGAGGCGGGGTTGCGGGAGCGCGACGAGAAGCTCGCGGTGCTGCTCGCCGACAAGACCGCGCTCGACGAGGAGCTGAAGTGGCTTCGGGCCGAGGTGGCAGCGGCGAAGAAAGCCGCCGAGGCGCAGCCCGACACGCATGATTATTCCGAGACCGAGACCCGCGACTATTTCATCGACCTCCTGCTGAAGGAGGCGGGCTGGGCGCTCGACCAGCGGCGCGACCGAGAGTTCGAGGTTGCGGGCATGCCTAACACCAAGGACAAGGGCTTCGTCGATTACGTGCTCTGGGGCGACGACGGCAAGCCGCTTGGGCTCGTCGAGGCCAAGCGCACGCGGCGCGATGCGCGGGTCGGGCAGCAACAGGCGAAGCTTTATGCCGATTGCCTCGAAAAGCAATTCGGCCAGCGGCCGATCATCTTCTATTCCAATGGCTACGAGCATTGGATCTGGGACGATGCGAATTATCCACCGCGAGCGGTGCAGGGTTTCTACAAGAAGCCGGAGCTGGAGCTGCTGATCCAGCGCCGCGCGACGCGGAAAGCCTTGGCCGAGGCCAAGATCAATCCCGCGATCGTCGAGCGCTTCTATCAGGAGCGCGCCATCCGCCGCATCGCCGAGAGCTTCGAGCGGGACCACGACCGCAAGGCGCTCCTGGTGATGGCCACCGGCGCCGGCAAGACGCGGACGGTGATCGCGCTCTGCGACCTCCTCATGCGCTGCAACTGGGTGAAGCGGGTGCTGTTCCTGGCCGATCGGGTCGCGCTGGTGAACCAGGCCGTGAACGCCTTCAAGCGGCACCTGCCGGAGTCGTCTCCGGTCAATCTCATCACCGAGAAAGAGGCCGAAGGCCGGATCTACGTCTCGACCTATCCGACGATGATGGGACTGATCGACGAGACGAACGACAGCCAGCGCCGCTTCGGTGTCGGGCATTTCGATCTCGTCATCATCGACGAGGCGCATCGCTCGGTGTTTCAGAAATACCGCGCGATCTTCGAGTATTTCGACTCGCTGCTGGTTGGGCTGACAGCGACGCCGAAGGACGAGGTCGACCGCAACACCTACGATTTGTTCGATCTGGAAAAGGGCGTGCCGACCGACGCCTATTCGCTCGACGAAGCCGTGCACGATGGCTTCCTGGTGCCGCCGCTGGCGGTCTCCGTGCCACTCAAATTCCAGCGCGGCGGGATCAAATATGACGAGCTGTCGGAGGATGAGAAAGAGGCATGGGACGCGCTGGATTGGGACGAGGACGGCAATGTGCCGCGCGAGGTCGACGCGCAAGCCGTCAACAAATGGCTGTTCAACAAGGACACGGTCGACAAGGTGCTCGAGCACCTGATGACGCGCGGCGCCATGGTCGCGGGCGGCGATCGCCTGGGCAAGACCATCCTCTTCGCGAAGAACCAGGCGCACGCGGATTTCATCGCCGAGCGGTTCGACGCCAATTACCCGCATCTCAAAGGCGAATTCGCGCGAGTGATCACGACCAAGGTCGAGTACGCCCAGAGCCTGATCGATGCGTTCTCGATCAAGGACAAGGCGCCGCATCTCGCGTTGTCGGTCGATATGCTCGATACCGGGATCGACGTGCCCGAGGTGGTGAACCTCGTCTTCTTCAAGCTGGTGCGCTCCAAGACCAAATTCTGGCAGATGCTCGGCCGCGGGACCCGGCTTTGTCCCGGTCTCTTCGGTCCGGGCCAGGACAAGAAATTCTTCTACCTCTTCGACTACTGCGGGAATCTCGAGTTCTTCAGCCAGAATCCGCCAGTGGTGGAGGGCAATGTCGCGAAGTCGCTCAGCAAGCGACTGTACGACGCTCGCCTGGAGCTGATCGGGACGCTGGACAAGGAATTGGCTCCGAAGACCGCAGGCGATGGTATGACCGAGGGGCCGCTCGCGATCTATGGCGAGGATCCCACCACCAATGCGCAGCTGCGGAAGGAAACGGCGGGCCTGCTGCAGCGCGAGACCGCGGCGATGAACCTCGACAACTTCGTTGTCCGGCCGAAACGCCGGCTGGTCGAGACATTTTCGAAGCCCGAGGCCTGGACCGTGCTCACCCCCGATACGCTCTCCGAGCTGTCACACGAGGTCGCGGGCCTGCCGACCGAGCTCGATCCCGAGGGCGAGGAGGCCAAGCGCTTCGATCTACTGATGCTCAATCTCCAGCTCTCGCGGTTGCGCGCCGAGCCGGGCTTTGCGCGGCTCCAGAAGCAAGTCATCGAGATCGCGGGGCTGCTCGAGGAGAAGGACAGCATCCCCATGGTGCACGAGCAGATGGCACTGATCCTCGAGGTGCAGACCGATGAATGGTGGCAGGACGTCACCCTGCCGATGCTGGAAGTCGTGCGCCGCCGGCTGCGCAACCTGGTGCAGTTCATCGAGAAGCGGAAACGCAAATTCATCTACACCGATTTTGAGGACCGGATGGGCGCGGGAGGCATCATTGCGCTACCCGGGCTGGACGCTGGCACAGATGTCGCGAAGTTCCGCGACAAGGCGCGGGCGTTCCTGCGCGCGCATCAGGACCACATCGCCATCCACAAGCTGCGGACCAACAAGCCGCTCACCGCGACCGATCTAGCCGAGCTGGAGCGCATGCTCGTCGAGAGCGGGATTGGCACGGCAGAGGATGTCCGGCAGGCCGCGACGGAAGCGCAGGGACTGGGGATCTTCGTGCGCTCGCTCATCGGTCTCGAACGCGGCGCGGCCAAGGAGGCGCTGTCAGGGTTCCTCGACGGCAAGGCATTGAGCGCCAACCAGATCGAGTTCGTGAACCTCGTCGTGGACCATCTCACGGAGCACGGCGTGATAGAGACCCGATCGCTCTATGAATCGCCTTTTACGGACATCACGCCGCGCGGGCCCGACGGTCTTTTCACCGCAGCCGAGTTGGATGCATTGGTCCGTGCCGTCGAGGCCGTACGCGAACGTGCTGTAGCAGCCTGACGAACCAGCTCGTGCCGACCTCGCACGCTTAATCCCTCCGCAGGGCGCACGCGCCGCATCAAGCCGCCGACAGCCGCACGTGGATTTTGCTGCCGGTTGCCTTGGCGTAGCGCGGGAGCGTCTTGGTGCTCGGCAGCGTCTGGCCGTTCTCCAGTCGGGCAATGGTGGACTGGCTGGTGCCCATGCGAGCCGCCAGTTCGGCCTGGGGGAGACCGGCGCGCACGCGAGCCCTGAGCAACCCGGCGATCGCCAGGGCGCGCTCCGGACCCCCGAAAGGGCCAGCTCGCGCGCAATGGTTCGAATTCGCGCCGGCGCCGATTTGTGAAACTCCTCGCCTTCACGCCGTCACCGGCAACTCGATCAGCCCGAGATGGCGCGCCATCGGATGGAAATCGCTATCGTTGTGGAGCAGTGGCCTGCGGTTCTCGATGCACCATGTGCCGATCAGCAGGTCGATGGTCTTGCGGACGGTGATCCCGCGCCTGCGCAAGGCGCGGAAATTGCGGGCAGCCGCGACGGCAACCGCGTCCCCGGCCATTGGCACGATCTCGAAGCGGCGCAGCAGAGCCTCGATCTCGCGAGCCGCCCGCTCGCTGTCGAGGCCTTGCAGCACCTCGCAAAGCATCAGATCCCCAACGATGACCTCGTCCGTGCCGAGGGCCGCGCGCAGTCGCCGGACATGCGGCGCGTTCCGGCCATTGAGGAAGTCGATCCAGACGCTGCTGTCGACAACGATCACCCGGTCCCCCGCCCTTTGCGGCTCCGGGCGAGGCTGCCGCGCCAGCGGTATTTGCCGAAAGCCGCGCCGACCTCGCGCTGCCGCCGCAGCCTGATCATCAGACGGAGCGCCTGCTCGACCGTCTGCTTCTTGGTCGCGTGTCCGGACGCTTTCCGGGCTTCCGCCATCAGCGTGTCATCGATCTCGATATTGGTGCGCATCGGCGCTCCGCCGGTTATGTGTATGAGAGTATGATACAATACACACTCGGGTCCTCGCAACAGGCGGTATTTGCGCGCGAACCAAGGATGGAGTCTCGAACTCGATCGATTGTCCGAGATCATCGCCGATCAGGACGCGCGTGCCGCCTCATGCGGCCGACAGCCGCACGTGGACCTTGCTGCCGGTTGCCTCGGCATAGCGCAAGAGCGTCTTGGTACTCGGCAGCGTCTGGCCGTTCTCCAGCCGGGCAATGGTGGCTGGTGCCCATGCGGGCAGCCAGTTCGGCCTGGGAGAGGCCGGCACGCACGCGAGCCCTGAGCAACTCGGCGGCGATCTCGAACTCGGGGGCGAGCGCGGCCAGCCGCTGCGGCTACGCCCGCTCCCACGGCGGGAACAGGCGGACCATCACCGAGAGCAGGATCATGGGGAGGCCGAGCACCACGGCGGCGGAGAGCAGGCTCTCGCGGCCGACCAGCACCGGCGTGTAGGCGATGAGGCCTTGGCCGGTCTTCGAGATCTCCTGGCCGCCGATCACGACGTTCCAGCGCATCATGAGGACCGAGAGCAGCACCAGGGCGCCGCAGCCGGTGATCGCCGCGACCGCGGCGCGGCCGCTGGCGCCGCTCCAGATGATGAAGGTCAGCACGAGGAGCGGGAAAAGCGAGCCGAGGCCGAATTGCAGGATGAAGAACGGCACGACCAGCGGGCCCGTCACGAACTGCATGATCACGTCGATCCCCTCGCGGCCGCGATAGACCAGGCTCGCGAACTCCACGCCCTCGAGCAGGAGCGTGAACATCATGAAGCCCCAGAGCGCATAGGCCATGCCCTGGAGGCAGGCGAAATCGACGGGCATCTTGCGCAGCTTGCACGCGATCACATAGAGCACGATCAGCAAGGCGGTGCCGGAGATGATCGCGGAGAACAGGAAGATCGGCGGCATCAGGTCGGACGACCACCACTCCCGCGATTTGAGCGAGCCGAACACGAAGCCGACATAGCCGTGCAAGCCGAAGGCGCCGGGGATGCCGATGATCGCGAGCGCGTGGATCCACTTGCGGTCGGCCCGCATCGCGCGCTCCGAGAGATCGTAGGAGCCCAGCGACAGGAGACGATAGGGCCAGGCCAGGAGCCCCGTCCGGCGCTGCGCCTCCTCGACGATCACCGGCCGGAACAGGAACCAGGTCTCCAGCATGAGGAGCGTGACGTAGAACGCCGCCGCGTAGGCGAAGATCGCGAAGGCGGAGGAGGTGTGCGGCGTGATCATGGCGTTGAACGCGCGCTCGGGATGGCCGAGGTGCAGCAGCAGCGGCAATGGCACCACCACCATGCAGCAGAGCGACACCAGCAGGGCGAAATGCGCCACCGGCTTGAAGCGCTGGAAGCCGAACACCTCGTAGAGGCTCGAGATCGTGAAGGCGCCCGCCACCAGCCCCGTGAGATAGGGATAGACCACGATCAGCACGGTCCAGGGGATCACCGTCTCGTTCGGATAGACGTAGCCGGTGAACGGCGCGGCCTGAAAGAGGGTGTCCATCAGATCACATCCTTGTCGATCCCGACGTAGAACACGTTGGGCGCATTGCCGGTCTCGCGCTTGAGCACCTGGACCTGGTTGTCGCGGAGGAACTTGCTGATCGCGCTGTCCTTGTCGTTGCGGTCGCCGAAGACGCGCGCGCCGACCGGGCAGACCTCGACGCAGGCCGGCAGCAGTCCCTTGGTGATGCGGTGGTAGCACCAGGTGCACTTCTCGGTGACGTTCCTGGCCTCGTTGAAGAAGCGCGCGCCATAGGGGCAGGCCTGCACGCAGTATTGGCAGCCGATGCAGTAGGTGTGATCGATCAGGACCGCGCCGTCCTCGGTCTTGTAGGTGGCGCCGGTCGGGCAGACCTGGACGCAGGCGGGATGCGTGCAGTGGTTGCAGAGCTTCGGCACGAAGAAGGCCTTCGCGACCTTCTGGTCCTTGTAGCGATCGGCGAAGCGGTAGGCGCTCTCGGAGCCCGAGGCCGCGATGTTCACGGGATCCGCCTGGCTGTCGATGCGCGCGGTCTCCTCGCCCTCGAGAGTGACGTAGCGCTCGACCCAGGTGCGGAAATGATGCGCGTCCTCGGGGACGTTGTTCTCGATCTTGCACGCCTCGACGCAGCGCAGGCAGCCGATGCATTTCGTGGCGTCGACGCCGAAGGCCCAGCGATGCTGGGTCCAGTCGTAGCCGGGGATCGCCGGCGGTTGCGGGCCCGCCGCGGTCGCGGGCGCGGCCGCCGTCGCCTCGGTCGCGACCACGCCGGTTGCCGCCGCGGCGGCACCGCAGGCGAGCGCGCCGCCGAGGCAGCTCAGGAAGGCGCGCCGCTCCAGCTCGGGCGTCTCGGGTTTGGTTTTGTCGCTCATGGTGAGGCTCTCCGGGGGTGCCCTAATCGCGCTTGCAGCTGGCGCCGACGTAATAGGCCGCGGCGGTCTCGGCGTCGGCATCGCTCAAATTCTTGACCACGCCCGCCATCATGTCGTTCTTGCGGGTGCCGTCCTTGTAGGCGGCGATGGTCGCCGTCAGGTAATCCTTGGACTGGCCGAGCAGGTTGGGCGCCGCGAGAATCGTGCTCTGCCCGTTGGCACCATGGCAGGTGACGCAAATGGCGGCGGGCTTGGGCGGCGCCGCGGCCAGGCTGCTCTCGCATTTGAGGCCGGAGAAGTGCGCGGCGAGATCGTCGGCGTCGGCGCTCTCCAGGGTCTGCGCCACCGGCGACATCACGGGATTGTCGCGCGCGCCGCCGGCGTAGGCCTTGATGCTCGCGACGATGTAGTCGGCCCGCTGGCCGGCGAGGGTGGGGCCGGGCAGGTCGACGCTCACGCCCTCGGGACCGTGACAGGCGGCGCACACCTCCGCCTTGGCCTTGCCCTGCTCGGCGTCGCCGCGCGGCGGGGCGGGTGCCGCGCTCGCGGCCGACACCAGGCCGAGCCGCGGCGAATGCGCATTGTGGCAGAGCGTGCATTGCTGATCGGCCGCGTGGTCGGCGACCACGATCTGGCGCTGCTGCGCGGGCCGGCCCGTCATTTTCTCGTGGCAGAGGGTGCAGAGCTGTCGCGAATCGGTGGGGATGGCGAGCTTGAGGTTATTGGGGTGATCGGGCCCCGTGGCCGCGTTCACGAACATGCCGAGGGAATCGCGCCCGCCCGCGGGGCCGTGGCAGACCTCGCATTTGACGGCCTTGCCGACGTCGACGCTGTTGTGGATGCCCGCGGACCACTGCGCGAACACCTCCGCGTGGCAGGGCTGGCAGTTGGCGTTGCCTTTGTACTTGGGCTTGTCGGAGGCGATATCGGCTACTGAGCCGCCGCGATAGTGGCCGTACTCGTAGAAGGAATCGACGGTGAAGTATCTCTTCGCCCCATATGCCACGGCGACAAACGCCACCATGAGCACCAACAGTCGAACGATGTGTCGCGGCATGCCGTTTCCGTTTTCTAGGAGCGCGTCGCTCGATTTCGCTGATTTCGGGCCAAGGCCCTGCCCGCCGGGAATTCCCCGCCGATCGGGGATCGGCGCGGCTGCGCGGCCCGGATCCTTAAGTGAACTCGATCCGGCTCAGTTGTCCTTGGCCCCTTCTCTAATCCATGTGCGGATGCTGTTTCGGTCGCAGATCGACAGTTGTTTTTTTCCATGCGGCATGCGG
Source organism: Allostellaceae bacterium (assembly GCA_035604335.1). Lineage (GTDB taxonomy): Bacteria > Pseudomonadota > Alphaproteobacteria > ATCC43930 > CGMCC-115725 > DASZHJ01. Next base: position 32,293 of record DATNIT010000242.1, read on the forward strand.
ATTGCCGGCGCGACGCGCCAGTCCAGCAGCAGCATCAGGTTGCTCGTTTCGGGATCGCCGGGCACGACCATCGGGCCGAATTTGGTGCCCTTCATCACGCCTTGATACGACGTCAGATCCAATCCGCTCGCGACGAATCCTTCGCCGCCCGCCTGATGGCAGCTCCCGCATCTCCATTTCAGCAGCGGGAGGATATCCTCGGCAAAGCTTACGGGAGGCTGCGCGGCGCGCGCTTGGGGGAACGGCAGCTGGGTTCCCGCTCCGATGAGAACCAGGGCGGATACCGATGCCGCCGTTGCGATTCGCAGCGTCAGCGTGACTGCAGCTTTCATGAACAACCTCCATTCAGACAAGCTTCAATGCCTGCCCTGAGTGGCCCGGAAAAGACAGGGACCGAGCTGAGGCCCACGAGCTCGCCATATTTCACGCAACGCTAGACCCAGCATCGAGCTTGCATGTTGAGATAGATCAATGATCGGCTCTCGAGCCTGCGGGGTGCGTGCTGAGAGTCTCGGATTCTTAGCTGCCGTGCGCTGATTTCCGCGGCTTTGCGACGATGGCCGCTGCCCTGCGCGGTAATGACGCATCGTCGTTATCGATCCGTCACCAGAAGGGGGTTTGACCCTTCATCCAGCGCTGGACGCAGGCCAGCGGGGCTTGTGCCGCTCGCCGCTAATGGCGCCGCTCGCGCTCCAGCAGCAGCCGACCGAACACGCTCGCGAGCACGATCCCGCCGCCGACGAAGGTCGCGGTCGCCGGCACCTCGCCGATGCCGATCCAGGCCCAGAGCGCGCCGACGGGCGCCTCCATGGTGTTGATCAGGGTGGCGAGCGCCGACGGGATCAGCGCGGAGCCGATCACGTAGAGCATCAGCCCCATGGTCATCGGCACGAGGCCGAAGCCGGCGGCCACCAGGTAGTCGCGCGGCGTGAGATCGAGCAAATGCGCGGCGAAGGGCGCCGCCACCAGCACGCTCAGGATATTGGCGAGCCACGCCACGGGGACCATCTCGATGTGGCGGCTTCGGCGGATCGCGACCGTCATCAGCGCGGTGGCGCTGGTCGCGAGCATCGCCAGCGCGTCGCCGAGCCGCGGACCCTCGGCGCTCGGGCCCAGCATCACCACGATGCCCGCCAGCGCGACCGCGGCCGCCGCCAGGGTGCCGATCGTCGGCCGCTCGCGGAGCCAGATCCACGATATGCCCGCGGCCACGAAGGGGAGGGCGGCATAGATCGTGAACGCGTTGGCGATGCTGGTGCGCTGAAAGGCCGGCACGAACATGGTGATCGCGGCGGTGGAGCAGAGCGTGATCAACACCCCCATCCGCCCCATGCGACGGATGGTGCCCAGGGTGTCGCGGCCGTAGCGCCAGAGCACATAGGTGCCGATGAAGGCGGTGCCGAACACGCCGCGCCATGCCACGATCGTCCAAAGATCGAACGGCAGCAGCCGCGTGAAGAGCCCGCCGGCGCTCCACGCAATCGTCGCGAGCAGCACGAGCGCCACCCCCTCGCGGTGCCGGGCGCGCGCGTCCGCGAGAGAGGGCGACGGCAATACCCTCACTGGATCCCCTTCGCGCCCCGTAACATGAGCGCCACAACCGTCGCCTTAGTATCGCCGATAGAGCAGGCAAGGTCCGGAAAAATATGGACATCGATCTCGGCGAGATCGCTTACGTGCCCACGACCGGCGCGCGGCGGGTGCACGAGACGCCCGTGGTCGCCGCGAGCGACGAGAGCCTCAGGGGCTACGGCCGGCTCGTCGACGATCCCAAGACCTTCACCATCGAGATCGTCCGCTGGCCCGCTCGGGGCTGGCGCCCCGTGGACTCGAATTCCGGCGATCAGGGCGGCGTGGCCGAAGGCGTGTTCGAATTCCAGTGGCGGGGCGAGACGCTCTATGCCCGCAACAACGCGGTGGGCGACAGCTATCTCCTCGGCTGGAGCACTTGGCCGGAGGAAGCGGCCACCGACGGCCCAAGCAAGCCGCGCGAGCGCGTGCTCATCTGGCGAGCCAACTATCACCCCGACGGCGGGCAGCTCTTCTATCCGCTGAATGGAGCGCGCTTTCTGGTGCCGCTCGCGCTCCCGGGCGATGACGTGACGCCGGAGCGGTTCGTCACTTTCCGGTGCGACGGCAGCCGCGGCCTCTACATTCACCCGAATATCTGGCACGGCGCCGTCGTGCCCTTCGACGACCGTGCACAGCTCCTCGATCGCCAGGGCCGGGTCCACGCTCGCGTATCCGTGGATTTCGTGAGGGAATTCGGCTGCTACCTCGCCGCGCCCTTGCGGCGGCCATAGAAAGGAAACTGTCATCGCTCTGCAACATGCCCGCCATGAGGATGCACCTAGGATGCGACCGTGCGCTCCCGCCGGCTCAAGCAAGGGCGGGTCCGCATAATCCGCGAAATCCTCTGGAGGGAAGCATGAAAAAGAGCCTGCGCTGGGTACCCGCGACGGCGGGTGTGGTCGCGTCGATGCTGGCAGTGGCGCCGGCCGCGATGGCGGCGAACGCCGCCGACTGCCCGAACGGCGGCGAGGTCCGCTTCGGCGTCGAGCCGTACGACACCTCGGCCAAGCTGGTGCCGATCTACGACCACATCGCCAAGGTGCTCGCCGACAAGCTCGGCTGCGATGTCAAGGTGTACATCACCACGACCTACAACGCCGAGATCGAGGCGATGCGGAACGGCAAGCTCGAGATCGGCGAGTTCGGGCCGCTCGGCTACGTCCTCGCGCATCAGGTCGCAAAGGCCGAGGCGGTGGCGGCGTTCAGCAACGCCAAGGGCGAGCCCGACACTTACTGGGCGAGCATCGTCGTCCCCAAGGGCTCGCCGCTCAAGTCGGTGGCGGACATCAAAGGCCATTCCTTCGCCTTCTCCGATCCTGCCTCGACCTCCGGCCACCTGTTCCCAGCCTATGGCCTGCGCAAGGCCGGCCTCGATCCCGACACGGACCTCAAGGGGATCTATGCCGGCAGCCATACCGCCTCCTTCGAGGCGCTCTACAACAAGAAGGTCGACGCCGGCGAGCTCAACAGCGAGCAGGTCGAATCGGCGACGCAGCGCGGCCATTACACGGACGGCGACGTGGTCTTCCTCTGGAAGTCCGACCCGATCCCGAACGATCCGATCTCGGTGTACGGCGATCTTCCGGAGGGCTTCAAGAAGCGGCTGATCGCGGTACTGCAGACCCTGGACCTCTCCGGCCTGCCCGAGGCCGACCGCAAGATCATGGGCCTCGGCGGCACGCGCTTCGTGCCGCAGACCGACGGCGCCTACGATCTCATCCGGGATCTCGTGAAGACGCTCAACATCGATCTCGAGAAGCTGGGCTGATCGCACGAATGTCCTGTTGAGTCGAATGGATCACCGTTCAGTGCAAGCATCTCTCAGGCCCGTCACCCCCGGCCCCCGGGCACTTCGTCCCGGGGGTGTCCAGGGGGTCCGCGTGTTCTTTCGCGGCGAAGGAAAACGTGGATGGCCGGGACAAGCCCGGCCATGACGAGCAGAGAGAGCAGGAGCGACGGAACCGGCAACGGTGATGGGAGCGAATCCATGTTGCGCGTTCGCCGGCTCTCCCTGAGGTATCCGAACGGCAAGCTCGCGCTCGCCGATTTCGACCTCACCGTGAGGGCCGGCGAGTTCGCGATCGTGCTCGGGGGCAACGGCAGCGGCAAGACCACGCTGCTGCGCTGTATCGTGCGCACGCTGAACCCGACCGCCGGCGAGGTCTGGGTGAGCGAGACCGAACTCACCCGTCTGGAGGGCGACAAGCTCCGGCGCGCCCGCCTCGAGCTGGCGATGATTTCCCAGCATGCGAGCCTCGTGAAGCGGCGGAGCGTGCTCGCGAACGTCGCCACCGGCTCGCTCGGCCGGCATTACTCGCTGCGCACCGACCTCGGCGGCTTTCCGCAAGAGGAGCTCGTGGCCGCGCAATCCTGTCTCGGCGAGGTCGGTCTCGCCGAGCTCTCCGGCCAGCGCGCGGGCACGCTCTCCGGCGGGCAAGCCCAGCGTGTCTCCATTGCCCGCGCGCTGGCGCAGCGGCCGCGCGTGCTGCTCGCCGACGAGCCCGTTGCGAGCCTCGATCCCGAGGCCGCGGAGGAGATCATGCGCCTGTTGCGCCGGCTCGCCGTCGAGGGAAACCTTGCCGTGCTCTGCGTCCTTCACCAAATCGATCTCGCTTATTCCTATGCCGACCGCATCGTCGGCGTCCGCGACGGCCGCAAGATATTCGATGAGCCGCCGGCCGAGCTCCCGCGCGAGGTCGTGCGCCACCTCTACGTCGATAGAGCCGCATGACCGCCGAAACCGAGACCGGATCGCCGATCGCGGCGGTCGCGCGCGGGTGGGCTGCGCCCGCCGCGCACGCGCTCCGCATCGTGCTGATCCTGGTGGGGATCCTCGTGGTCGCGCAGTCCTTCTGGATGGTGCAGGCCAGGCCGCAAGATCTCGTCACCGGCATTTTCGGCATGGCGGATTTCCTCCGGCGCGCGACCCCGCCGGATTTCTCGCGCCTCGACGCCGCGATCTGGCCGACGCTGGAGACCGTGGACATCGCGATCTTCGGGACCATCATGGGCGTCATCATGGCGGTGCCGCTGGCGCTGATGGCCGCGGCCAACGTGACCCCCGCGCGCTGGGTCTATTTTGTCGCCCGCGGCATCATCGGCTTTGCCCGAGCGGTACCCGATCTCGTCTGGGCCCTGCTGTTCGTGACGGCGGTCGGCCTCGGGCCGTTTCCAGGCGGGCTCGCGCTGGCGGTACACTCGATCGGCATGCTCGGCCGCCTCTTCGCCGAGACGATCGAGCAGATGGACATGGCGCCGGTGGATGCGTTGAGGCTCACGGGCGCGCGGCACGTTCAGATCTTCACCCACGCCATCGTGCCGACGCTGCTGCCCTCCTTCCTCGGCATCTCCCTCTATCGCCTCGACGAGAACATCCGCTCGTCGCTGGTGCTGGGCTTCGTCGGCGCGGGCGGCATCGGCTTTCAGCTCCTGACCTACATGAACCTGTTCGACTACCGCAAAGTCTCGCTCTACCTCATCATCACCTTCGTGCTGGTCCTCGGCGCGGAGCGCGTCTCCGCCATTCTCCGGGCGAAGCTCGCCTAGCCGGGAACTCCCGTTTCAAAGCGTCTTGCGCTAGCCTCCGGCCATGGCCGGAGGATCCCGATGAAACACGATCTCCAAGGCGGCTGCGCCTGCGGCGCGGTGCGCTATCGTCTCGCATCCGAGCCGATGTTCGTACATAGCTGCCACTGCCGCGACTGTCAGCGCCAGACCGGCAGCGCTTTCGCCCTCAACGCGCTCATCGAGACCGACCGGATCGTGCCGCTCTCGGGCGCGGCCGAGCCGGTTCCAGTGCCCACCGACAGTGGCCGCCCGCACGACATCTTTCGTTGTCCCAAATGCCTAACGGCCGTCTGGAGCGATTATGGGCGGCGGAGCGTGCTTCGGTTCGTGCGCGTGGGCACGCTGGACGATCCCGCGGCCTTGCCGCCGGACGTGCACATCTATATCCGCTCGAAGCTGCCGTGGATCACGCTGCCCGAGGGCGTGCCGGCCTTCGAGGCTTATTATGAGATGGCAACGCTATGGCCCGCGGCGAGTCTCGCGCGGCGCCGGGCGATCCTTGGACCCAGCGGCTAGTTCCCGAACGAGCTGTCGGTGCAGTTGCCGATGCGGGTGTTGACCAGTTTGGAGACGGTGCCGTCGATGCCGACGATCTCGCCGATGATGCGGTCGCCGTCATAGGTCGTGGTGACCGCGCTGATGCTCTTCTTGCCGTTGATCTGACACGTGAGCGTGTAAGACATGGTGTTGCCGAGCGCCTTGTACCCGGACGCCAGGCAGGGCGATTTTCCCGGGTCGGTACCGCGCTGGAATCTGTCGAGGGCGTCGATGTCCTTCTGGAGGTAGCACTTCTGCTCGGGAGGCGTGGCGTTGCCCCCGACCGTCATGGTGGACTCCCAGAGCCCCGGCTGCATGTTGAGGTCCGCCCAGGCCGAGATCGGAAAGAGAAGCGCCGCCGCCGCGCAAGCAACTGTGATAACTCTCATCCGGTCCTCAGTATCTGAAATCCGGCCGGAGAATAAGCGTCTGCCCGCGCCTCGAGCAAGCGCGGCGATCGCGCTCAGATCTGGAGGCCCAGCCGCGGCCGAAGCGCGCTCAGCGGAGAGACCGGGAATTTCACGGTATTCACGAAGGCGACGTCGCCGCTGAGGCCGCTGCCATCCAACGCCGCGCGGAACAGCGAGCCGATCTCGGCCTTCATGGCGGGATCGAGGGGCTCGTGGCTGCGGAGCACGAGGTCGAAGCGCGGCCCACGCACGAGCCCATCGAGCTGCAATGGGCCCAGCCGGCTCAGGTCGAGGTCGAGCACGAAGCGGGAGCCTTGTTGGCTTTGCCCGCCGCCCTTGCCGTCGTCGCGCTGATTGCGGACATAGAGCCGGATCGGCTGTACCGCGGCCTCGTCGAGCATCGGCAGGGTGAAGATCCGCCAATCACCGTGAGCGCTCTCGGCCGCCTGCTGGCGCAGGTCGCCGACATCCTTGGCGAGGCGTGCGCGGAGGTCGGCTCGGCCCGCGGCGGTGAGCGCCAAGCCCATGGGGTCGCCGGGCCAATTCGTATCGCCCTTCAGCACGCCCATGAAGAACAGCAACGCGGCCGCTAGGCGCGGAGCGGTGCTTGGCGTGAGATCGGTGCGCAGCTGCGCCGCGAGATCGGGCGCCGTGCGGGCGAGGGACGCCAGCGCGTCGTCGAGCGCGGGCCAGCCCGAGCCGAGCGCCGGCGAGGCGGGAGCCGCTGCGGTTCCGGCCCGGACCGGCGCGGCGAGACGCTCGAGCGTGAGCGGCGATCCCGGCGCGAGGTCGATTTGGGCATCGAGGGCGAGCCGGCCGAGCGCGCTGTCGACGAGCGTGGTGGGACCGCCGCTCTGTACCACGGTGGCTGTCAGCGAGGCCGGGGATCCCGTGAGCGCGCCCGATGCCACGCGCAGCGCGAGCTCGCTGCCGGCGGCGGGGGCGCCCGGTGTCGACGCGGCAGCCACGACGGTCGCGCGCACGGTCTGCCCGAGCTCGATCACCGTCGACGCGGTCTCGGCCGGCAGCGCGGCGGCGGGCGCGGGAGCGTTCCCCGGCGTTGCGGCGGCGCGGAGCGCGCCGAAGCCGAGCGGCGTTCCATCCGCCGAGAGGATTGCCGCGCCCGCGGGCGGGCCGGCGAATAGCTTGAGCTGGACGGACGTGCCGGGATCGAGCGCGAGCAAGGTCTTGAGCGCGACCGTGCCGAAGTCCGTGCGCAGGACCAGCACGCCCTCGCCCTCGCGGCCGACCACCGTGGCGGCGACCACGCCGCCGGCGGAGAGCAGGGAGGGCGGCGGCGGCGAGGCGAACTCCACCACCGTCGCGGCAGAGGCGGCTGGCGCCGTCGGCGTGACGAAGGGAGCGGCGGCCGGAAAGATCAGGCTATCGACCATGGGGCCCTCCGCTCTCCGCGGCTAGACGGAACCGGCCAGGCGTTTCGCGATCGCTTCCACATCAGTGGCCGCCTCGCAGGTCGGGTGCCGCGTGAGGATCGACGACTGCCGGCGGATGCTGTCCTTGACGTGATCGTCGCGGCGCACCACGCCCGCGAGCCTGGGCTCGAGCTTCAGGAACTCGCGGCAGGCGCGGAGCAGGGTCTGATAGGTCCGCTCGCCCTCGCGCTGGTTGGCCGCCATGTTGACGACGATCTGGATGTTGTCGGCGAGCCGCTCCATCGCGGTCACCTTGATGAAGGCGTAGGCGTCCGTGATCGCGGTCGGCTCGTCGGTGGTGATCACCAGACAGGCGCGAGATTGCGCCGCGAGGAGGCGCACGGTCCGCTCGATGCCGGCGCCGAGGTCCAGCACGGCCCAATCGTAGCTCTGGGCGAATTGCTGAAGGTCGTTGCGCAGGCTCAAGAGCCGGTTGGCCGAGAGCGTCGCGAGGCTGCCGGAGCCCGAGCGGCCCGCGATGATGTCGAAGCCGGCGGGGCAATGGGTCACGGCCTGCTCCAGCGAGATCTGCCCGGCGATCACGCTGGCGAGGTCGCGCTCGGGCGTGACGCCGAGCTGGACATCCACGTTGGCGAGGCCGAGATCGCCGTCGAACAGCAGCGAGCGGAAACCGGCGCGCGCCAACGCATGCGCGAGCGTGATCGAGAACCAGGTCTTGCCGACGCCGCCTTTGCCCGAAGCGACCGCCAGGATGTTTCGTTTCAGGGCCTGAGCGGCGGGGAACGCCACGACGGGGGCTGTGCTCATGAGGCGCCTCGCTTCTGAATCGGCTGCTGCGGGCTCAGCGTCGTCTGCGCGATCAGTCGCCGCGCGAGCACCACGGGGTTGAAGGGAATCATTCCGTCGGCGATCTCCGCGGCGACGCCCGCCTCGGCGAAGCCCAGCTGTGCCGCCTCGGCGGCCGCGAGCACGCTGCCGAGCCGGTGCGTGAGATCGAGCCGCGTCACCGCCATGCGGGAGCAGCCGAGGTCGCGGAAGATGCGGCCGATGTCGATGGCGTCGAGCGCGTCACCGCCGGCGGGCAAGACCAGGACGGGCTCGGCGCAGGCGGCCGAGGCCAGGGCCGCGACCTCGCGGCGGTCGGCGGCGCTGTAGGGGTTGACGCCGGAGCTATCGATCAGCGTGAGCGCGTCGGGCGCAGCCTTGAGCACCACCGAGGCGAGGCGCGCGGGGCTCTCCGCCGTCTTGAGCTCCACGCCGAGGATGCGCGCCACCGCCGCCAGTTGCTCGATGGCGCCGGCGCGAACGGTGTCGGAAGTCACGAGGTTGACGGGCCGCTTGGCCATCACGGCGCGCGCCGCGAGCTTGGCGACCGCCATGGTCTTGCCGGCGCCGGGCGGGCCCACCATCATCAGCGGGCGCGAGCGTCCCTGGTCCGGGATCGGCGCGAATGAGAACACCGCGGCGAGCGCGCCCGCGAGTGCCACCAGCACATCGTCGGCCTCGAAGCTCAGCGACGCCATCAGCAGCTTTTCCGCGAGCGGGCCCGGGACGCCGTTGACCGCGAGCGCCTCGCTCAACTGGTCCGTGACGTCGGTTTCGGAGACGCGCGGGCCTCTGGGCTCCGCCTCGTCGAGCGCCGCCGTGACGCGCACCGCGCCCGCTTCGTCGTCGGTCGAGACGATGATCGCCTCGGGCCCCAGCTCCTGGCGCACGAGGGCCATGGCCTCCTGCATCGAGGGCGCGGTGAAGTTGCGCAGGCGCATGGGCTGCTCCCCGGCGCTCTAGATCTGCCCCAGCGTGCGGATGCGCGCCTTGGGGTGGATCTCGTTCTGCGACATGATCACGGTCATGGGCCGGAATCGCTCGATGATCGAGCGCACGTAGGGCCGGATCGCTGGGCCGGTGAGCAGCACCGGCGTCTCGCCGGCCATGGCGTGCCGCTCGAAGATCTGGCGCACGCTGGTGATGAACTCCTGCAGCCGGCTCGGCGGCATCGAGAGGTGCTTGTCGTCGCCTTGGCCGACGATCGCCTCGGCGAAGGCCTGCTCCCACTGCGGCGACAGGGTGATCAAGGGGATGAACCCGCTCTCGTTGGTGTGCGAGTCGCTGATCTGGCGCGCGAGCCGCGCGCGGACGTGCTCGGTGATCACGCTGACGTTGCGGCTGTAGCCGCAGGCCTCGGAGATGCCCTCGAGGATGGTCGGGAGATCGCGGACCGAGATGCGCTCGGCGAGCAGGTTCTGCAGCACGCGCTGGATGCCGCCGACGGAGATCTGGCTCGGCACCATGTCGGCGATCAGCTTCTGGTGGCTCTTGTCGAGCTCGTCCAGGAGCTTCTGCGTCTCGGCGTAGGACAGCAGCTCCGCCATGGCGTCCTTGATCACCTCGGTCAGGTGCGTGGTGACCACGGTCTGCGGCTCGACCACGGTGTAGCCGCGGAAGGTGGCCTCCTCGCGGTTGCTCTCGGCGGTCCAGAGCGCGGGCAGGCCGAAGGTGGGCTCGGTGGTGGTCTCGCCCGGCAGGTTCATGGGCTCGCCGCGGGGATCCATGACGAGCAGCATGTTGGGGCGGAGATCGCCGCGCCCGACCTCGATTTCCTTCACGCGGATCACGTAGGTATTGGCGGAGAGCTGCAGGTTGTCCTGGATACGCACCGACGGCATGACGAAGCCCATCTCGGTGGCGATCTGGCGGCGCAGCGAGCGGACCTGGTCGGTGAGCTTGGGACCGTGCTCGTTGTTGATGAGAGCGAGCAGGCCGTAGCCGAGCTCCAGGCGGATCTGGTCGATCTGCATCGCCGTCTGGATCGGCTCTTCCTTGGGCGGCGCCGCGACGGCGGTCGCCTTGGCGGCGGCCTCGCGGGCGTCGATCTCGCGCTTGCGCGTGAGCTGCCAGGCGGCGGTGCCCGTCAGCCCCGAGAGCGCCAGGAACGGCACCATGGGAATGCCCGGCAAGATCGCGAGCGAGAAGGTGAGGAACGAGGCGAGGCCGAGCGCCGAGGGATAGGCGCTGAGCTGACCGAAGAGCGCCTTGTCGGCCGAGCCGGTGATGCCCCCCTTGGAGACCAGCATGCCGGCGGCGACCGACACGATGAGCGCGGGGATCTGCGTCACCAAGCCGTCGCCGACGGTGAGCACCGTGTAGGCTTGGGTCGCCGCGGAGAAACTGAGACCCTTCTGCGCGACCCCGATCACGATGCCGGCGACGACGTTGATGAAGACGATGATGAGGCCGGCGACCGCGTCGCCGCGCACGAACTTGGAGGCGCCGTCCATGGCGCCGAAGAAATTGCTCTCGTCCTCGAGCTGCGAGCGCCGCTTGCGCGCCGTCGCCTCGTCGATCAGGCCTGCCGACATGTCGGCGTCGATCGCCATCTGCTTGCCGGGCATGCTGTCCAGGCTGAAGCGCGCCGCGACCTCGGCGATGCGGCCGGAGCCCTTGGTGATGACCACGAAATTCACCACCACGAGGATGATGAACACGATCACGCCGATCACGAAGTTGCCGCTCATGACGAACGCGCCGAAGGCCTGAATCACCTTGCCGGCGGCCGCCGAGCCCTCGTGACCGTGGCTCAGGACCAGCCGCGTCGAGGCGAGATTGAGCGCGAGCCTCAGCATGGTCGAGATCAGCAGCACGGTCGGGAAGGCGGAGAATTCGAGGGGTCGCTGGATGAACAGCGACACCATCAGGATCAGGACCGCAAAGGTGATCGAAAGCGCCAAGCTGCCGTCCAGCAGCCAGGTCGGCATCGGCAGGATGAGCACGACCAGGATCGCGACCACGCCGAGCGCGAGCGCGATCTCGCCGCGGCGCAGGGCCGCGCCGATCCGTCCGAAGATATCGCCCGCGGATACGGGCTCGGTGGCGGGATTGGCGGTGACGTCCGTCATGGCTCAGCCGAGCTGGAGGCTCACGCGCTCGCGCGCTCCGGCTCGCCCGGCAGCGGCACGCTCAGCCCTTCTTGGCGGTATTGCTGCAGCTTGTTGCGCAGCGTGCGGATGGATATGCCCAGCACGTTCGCCGCGTGCGTGCGATTGCCGAGGCAGTGGTTCAGCGTCTCCAGGATGAGGTCGCGCTCGACGTCCGCGACGGTGCGGCCGACCAGGCCGAGCTTGCTCGCAAGCGCGGCATTGCCCGCGTCGCCGTCGCCCACCGTCAAATTCGAGAGCATCACCGACTCCGGGCCGATCGAGGGACCGCGAGCGAGCAGCACCGCGCGGTGCATGGTGTTCTCCAGCTCGCGCACATTGCCGCGCCAGGCATGGTGGATCAGCTTCTCGCGCACGTCGGGAATCAGCGGCCGGAACGGCAGCCCGTTGGCCTCGGCGTATTTCTTGATGAAGTATTCCGCCAGCAGCTCGATGTCCTTCGGCCGCTCGCGCAACGGCGGAACCTGCAGGTGCACGACGTTCAGGCGGAAGAACAGGTCCTCGCGGAAATTGCCCTTGCGGACCTCGGCCTCGAGGTCGCGGTTGGAGGTGGCGATCAGGCGGATGTCGATCTTGATCGGCTGCATGCCGCCCACGCGGTCGATCTCGCGTTCCTGAACGGCGCGCAGCAGCTTCGCCTGCAGGCGCTGGTGCATCTCGCTGATCTCGTCGAGCAGCAGCGTGCTGCCGTTCGCCTCCTCGAACTTGCCGATGCGGCGCGCGACGGCGCCGGTGAACGAGCCCTTCTCGTGGCCGAACAGCTCGGATTCCAGCAGGTTCTCGGGAATCGCGGCGCAGTTGACCGAGATGAAATTGTGCTTGGCGCGCCGGCTCTTGCGGTGGATGAACCGGGCCAGCACCTCCTTGCCGGTGCCGCTCTCGCCGGTGATCAGCACGCTCGCGTCCGAGGGCGCCACCTGCTCGGCGAGTTTCACGGTGTTTTCCATCGCGGGATCGCGGAACAGGAGCGCGTAGCTTTCCTGGGCCACCGCCTCCAGCACCGCCGCGATGAGCTCGGCGTCGGGGGGCAGGGGAATGTATTCCTTGGCGCCCGCCTTGATCGCGCGCACCGCGGCCTCGGCGTCGGTGCCGATGCCGCAGGCGACCACGGGAACCGCGAAGCGCTCCTGCTTCAAGCTCTCGACCAGTCGGCCGACATCGAGCTTGATGTCGAGCATGATGAGATCGGCACCCTGGCCCGCCCGCAGGGCGGCGAGTCCGCGCTCGATATCGTCGACATGCGCGACGGTCGCGCCCCGCGCGAGCGCGATCTTGCCGGCAGTGCTGATGTAGCCCTCGAGCGGGCCGATGATCAGGAGACGCATCGGTTGTCAGTCCTTCGTGTCAGGCGAGTCAGGTGCGGTCGGCTTTGACGATCTCGGTCATGGTGACGCCCAACCGCTCGTCCACGACGACGACCTCGCCGCGCGCGACCAGACGGTTGTTGACGTAGATGTCGATCGCCTCGCCGACCTTGCGGTCGAGCTCCACCACCGCGCCGCGTCCGAGCTTGAGGAGCTGGCTCACCTGCATGGTGGCGCGGCCGAGCACGGCGGAGATCTGCACGGGGATGTCGTAGACCGCCTCGAGCTCCTTGGCGTTCTGCGGCCGCGCCTCGGCGGCGGCCGTCGCCTCGGTGTCGAGCTCGGCGAGCTGAAGGTTGTTGGGCTCACTCATGAGGCGTCTCCTCTCTGGAGGGCTCGGGTGCGGAAGTCGGGTTGGAGAGCGCGCGCTCGAGCGCGGCGTCGAGGTCGCGCGCGAGGCGGCATGTGTTGCGCTCGGCGCCGCCATCCGCCCATTCCAGGCGGCCGTCGGCGGGACCGATCGAATCGTCCACGAGCAAGACGAATTTGCCGGCAAAACCGTGACCGTGCGTAATCGCGTCGAGGCGCCGGCGCATCGGCTCGAACAGGTCGGGTGGCACGCGCAGCACGATGCGCGGCTCCTCGGCGGCCTCGCGCAAGCAGTCGATGACCATCGCCTCGAGCTCGGCGAGCGGCTCCTTCCGGGCGAGCGCCGGGACCGCCTTGGCCGTGACGATGCGCAGGAGCTCGATGGCGCGCGTCTCGGCGGCGCGCCGGATCTCGTCCTCTCGCGCGACCAGCGAGGCGATACCGGCGGCGAACGCCTCGGCGGCGCCGGCGAGCCGACCCTCGGCGCTGGCGGAGGCCTCGGAAAGCCCGGCTTGATGGCCTTCCTGGCGGGCCGCGGCACATGCCGCCTCGGTCTCGGCGCGCGTGAACGTGGGCTCCGCCGGATTGCGCGTGAAGCGCAACGCGACCGGCCCTTGCGGCTGGTCGAAGGAGAGGTCGAAAAGGTACTTGCGCGGGTTTGCCATGGGGTCAGTACACCAGCTGGTCCTCGGCGCTGCCGTCGGAGATCACGATCTCGCCGCGCGAGGCCAGGTCCTTGGCGAGCGCCACCAGATAGGCCTGCGCTTCCTCGACGTCCTTGAGGCGCACGGGGCCCATCGACTGCATGTCCTCCTTGAGGATCTTGCCGGCGCGCTCCGACATGTTGCTGAAGAAGAGCTCGCGGATCGCCTCGGACGCGCCCTTGAGCGCGAGCGGAATTTTTTGCTTGTCGGCGTTGCGCAGGATGGTCTGGATCGCCGTGGCATCGAGCTTCCCGAGGTCCTCGAAGGTGAACATGAGGGCCTTGATGCGCTCGGCGGAATCGCGATTGCGTTCCTCGAGGGCGGTGATGAAGCGGTTCTCGGTGTTGCGGTCGAGGCTGTTGAAGATCTCGGCGATGAGCTCGTGCGAGTCGCGGCGGTTGGTGCGCGCCAGGCTCGAGAAGAATTCGTTGCGCAGCGTGCTCTCGACGTCGTCCAGGACTTCCTTCTGCACCGCCTCCATGCGCAGCATGCGCATGACGACTTCCATCGCGAAGCTCTCGGGCAGCTGCGACAGCACGCGGCCGGCGTGGTCGGCTTTGATCTTCGACAGCACCACCGCGACGGTCTGCGGGTACTCGTTCTTGAGGTAGTTCGCGAGCACCACCTCGTTCACGTTGCCGAGCTTGTCCCACATGGTGCGGCCGGCGGGGCCGCGAATCTCTTCCATGATCTGGTTGACGCGCTCGTTGCCGAGCACCTTCACCAGCAAGCGCTCGGTGCTCTCGTAGGTGCCGACCAGGGAGCCGGTCGCCGAGATGTGCTCGGCGAACTCGACGAACAGCCGCTCGACGATGCTCGAGCTCACCGTGCCGAGGTTCGCCATGGTCTGGGAGATCTCCTTGATCTCCTCGTCGTCCATCAGCGCGAAGAGCCGCGTGGTGTGCTCCTCGCCGAGCGCGAGCATCAGCATCGCGGCCTTCTCGGGGCCGGTCAGAGAGCGAAAATCCTCACGAACGCGCATCGTCGCGGCTCTCCGTGGTCATGTCATGCGATCCGCTCACGTCGCCTGGTACATCCAGCTGCGCACGATGGCGACGGCTTCCTCGGGGTGCTTCTCGACGATCTCGCCGATTTTCTTGATACTCGAGGCCGCCACTCGGCCTTCGACCTGACCGATATCGATCATCTGGTCGACGGCCGGCCGGGGCATTGGAACCGGCATCGCCGCGGCCTGCGCCTGCACCATGGCGTTTTGCATGCCCGCGGGCGGCGGGAGCTGCGGATGCGCCGTCATGCCCGGAGCCGCGAGCAGACCGGCGGTTTCCATGCCAAGGGGCGCGCTGCCGCCCTCGAGGAGCTTGAACATCAGCGGACGCACCACCAGCAGGATCACCAGGAGGGCGACGACGGCGAGCGTCAGGGTCTCTCCCATCCGGAACAGGTCGGCCTTCTCGAAGCCGAGGAAGCCGCTGCTGGGCGTGGCCACTGCCGCGGGCTCGTCCGGCGTCGCGAATTTCAGGTTCACCACCTCGACGGTGTCGCCGCGCTTCTCGTTGTAGCCGATCGCGGAGCGCACCAGCGTGTTGAGCTGCTTGATCTCATCGGGCGTACGCGGCGCGTATTCCTTGGTGCCGTCGGGCTTGGCCGTATAAGTGCCGTCGACCAACACCGCGACTGAAAGACGCTTCACCTCGCCGGCCTCGCGCACTTGGCTTCGGGTGGTCTTGGAGATCTCGTAGTTGATCGTCTCCTCGTTGCGGGCGGTCTTGCTCCGGCCGCCGTTCGCCGTCTGGGCAGCCTGGTTGTTCGGGAGATTGTTGGTGACCGTCACCGGCTGATCGTTGCCGTTGGTGCTGTCGTCGTTCTGCGTCACGGTCTGGGTCGAGCGCACGACCTGACCGTCGGGATCGAAGCTCTCGGAGCTGGTGGTGATGCGGTCGAAATCCATGTCGGCGCGCACGTCGACCCGCGCCTTGCCGGGACCCAGCGAGCGCTCGAGCATGCCCTCGACGTTGCGCGCGATCCTGGTCTCGTAGTCGGACTGGAGCTCCTCGGCTCCGACCCCCGAGGCCGTGTTCGCGTCCTGACCGTCGCCGCGCGCCAGCAGCGTGCCGGCGCCATCGACCACGGAGACGCGAGCCGGCTTCAGGGTCGACACGGCCGATGCAACCACTTGCTGGATCGCCGCCACCTGGCTCTTGCTCAGGCGCTCGGCCCCGCGCAGTTTCACCACGATCGAGGCGCTGGCCTCCTGATTGTCCCGGGCGAAGAGATCGCGGCGCGGCAGCACCAGGTGAACGCGGGCGGCCTGGACGGGCCCCAGCCCCGTGATGGTGCGCTCGAGCTCGCCCTCGAGGGCGCGTACTTGGTTGACGTTCTGGGCGGCGGTCGAGGTTCCGAAGCTGTCGGCTTTGTCGAACAGCTCGTAGCCGACCGAGCCGCCTCGAGGCAGGCCTTGCTCTGCCATCGCCATGCGCAGGCGCGCGACTTGGTCGGAGGGAACCAGGATCTGACCGCCGTCGCCCCGCAGCTGGTACGGCACGCTCAGCGCGTCCAGCTTTTGGACGATCTGGGCGCTGTCCTTGAGGTCGAGGTCGGAGTAGAGCAGGCTCATCGCGGGCGTGGCGATCCGCGTAGTCAGAAACACGAAGAACGCCACCGTGGCGGCGCCCACTCCGACGATCGCCACGAGGCGCATTGCCCCGAGCCGCGCGATGCTCTGCATCAGACCATTCACGATTGCCCGCCTCTGCGTTTGCCCGCGGGTGCCTTACCCGCCTGCAAAACCTAGGGCGTGCTCGTGAACGAGTAGTTAATCCTCGGAATTTTTTGCCTATCAGGCGGCAATTCTTGCCGCCTCGGGTTTACCGCGGCGGAGCCGCCGAGCGCGGCCGGTCGAGGCTCCGATAGTCCTGGAGCCGCGTAACCCGGAGCCCGGCGAGACCGTGACTGTCGATCAGGCGCTGCCAGGTGAGAAATTCCTCGATGGAGAGCGTGTAACGGCGGCACGCTTCGTCCAAGCTGATGAGGCCGCTGCGCACGGCGGCGACCACCTCGGCCTTGCGGCGAATCACCCAACGTTTGGTGTCGGGGGGTGGCAGATCGTCGATGGAGGCGGCGATGAAAGGTGCGGTGTCCATGGGGGTCGCGAGGTCTCGCTGTTTCGGGTGCCGGTAATTCCCGAGCACCGCCCCAATTGTGCGGTCGCCGGCTTAAAAAACCGCTAAGGTGCGAGGCAATATTGAGACAAGCGCGCTGGTGAAATTTATCAAGCCGACTCGATGGTTGCGCGTGGGCTTGCGCCTGGCGGCACAAGCTCACGCGCGAGTATTTCCATCAAATCCGTTTCACTTCCATCGAGTCAGAGTGTTCAGCGGAATTATTGCTTCGCGTTAATGAGATCCTGAAGCATCTGATCGGCGGTCGTGATGATCTTGGCATCCGCGGAATAGGCCCTTTGCGTCACGATCAGATTCGAGAACTCGGTCGCGATGTCCACCGTCGAGCCCTCGAGCGAGGAGGGGGTAATGGTGCCCGCCGCGCCGGTGCCGGATTCCCGGAGCAGGAAGTTGCCGGAGGTGCCGGTCTGCAGATAGCTGTTGCCGGTTTGCGCGGCGAGGCCGTCCGGGTTGGGGAAGGTCGCGATCGGGATGATGAAGATCGGCGTCCGCTGTCCGTTGTCGAAGCTCGCGGTCACGATTCCGTTGGAGTCGATGCTGACGCCTGTGAAGGTGCCGGAGCGCAAGCCGTTCTGATCGATGCGCGAGACCGAAAGGGGCCCGCCGAACTGGCTCAGGCCGTTTGCCTGGGCGTCCGTGCCAAGGTTGAAGCTGAGCGTCTGCGGCGAAGTGGCGCCGGTGATCCCGGGATCCCAGGCGATGCTCAGTGCGTTGGTCGCCGCGAAGGTGGTGCCGGCCAAATTGAGCGTGCCGTCGGAATTGAACTTCACGATGTTATCGCCGCCGGCAATGGTCGCCGTGCTGCTGCCGGCGCTGGCGAAGGAAGCGGCCACGTTCCACGTGTTGGCGCTGGCCACCGCGGGCGTGCCGTTGGTCGGCGCAGCCCCCGCGAACACCTCGGTGCCCGTGGTGGCGGTGATCGCGCTGCCGGTGACGGGATTGCCGGCGGAATCCGTGATCACGATGTTGGAGCCGGAAACGGCAGCCGAGAAGGTCGACCCCGACATTGCCGTGTTGATCGCCGATGCAATATCGGTGAGCGTCGGTGTAGCCGGAGCCAGCGCGGCCGTGTTGAAGGTCTGGCCGTCGATCGTGACCTGGAACACGTCGCCCGTCGTCGGCGTGCCGCTGCTGAGCGAGAAATTCTGCGTCGACGGCGTCGCTGGCGTGCCGACGGCGCGGGTGAAGCTCAAGGTCATATCGTGCTCGTTGCCAAGCGAGTCGAATACGGGCACGGTCATCGTGCGGGCAGGCGAAGCCACCGTGTCGGCGGCGGGAAGATTCGCGGCCAGAGTGATGGTGCTGGTCGGCGTGGCGGTGCTGCTGAGCCCACTCACATTGACGGTCTGCAGCGAAGTCAGCGACGTCGCAGTAAGCTGATTGAAGTTGCCAGCATCGATCGCCTGCGCCTGCGCGTTGGTCAGCTTTTGGCCCTGTAAGAACAACCCGGCCGAATTCTTAAGATTGCCGTTGGCGTCGATCGTGAAGGAGCCGGCACGCGTAAAGGAGAAGGCGCCGTTGACGCTGGCTCCGAGCGCGTTGTTGTTGACCACGAAGAAGCCGCTGCCCTCGAGCGCGAGGTCGGTGCCGGAGTTCGATGCCTGCAGGAGGCCCTGCTGGTCGATCCCGGTGAAGGGCGAGGCCTGCACGCCGCCTGGCGTGTAGGTGGTCGGGGTCGCGTTCTGCGTCACCAGGGTCGAGAACACCGCGTGGGTCTCTTTGTAGGCCGTCGTGTTTGCGTTCGAGATGTTATCGGCGATCATGCCGAGCGCCTGGCTTTGGGCGAACAGGCCGGAAACTCCCGAGTAGAGTGCACCGAAAACGCTCATGTCTTGGCTCCTTGCGCGCGGGGATTAATTGGAACTCGGCTGGACAGTCAGCAGATCGCTCATCGGCACCTTGACGCCGCCGACGTTGAAAGTGGGAACATTGTTGTCGACGCTGACACCGTCGACGGTTCCGTTGGCGGTGACGGTCGCCGAGATCGCCTTGCCGGTGGCGTCGGCCGCCACGATGGCGAGCGAATAGGCGCCGTCGGGCGAGGTCGTGCCGGCGACATTCTGACCGTTCCAGAGGAAGCTGTGAGAGCCGGCGGACGTGTCCGCCGTGGTCTGATAGACGATGTTGCCGTTGGCATCCTCGACCAGCACGTTCGCGGCCGCGGCGTTGGTCGGCAAGGTGTAGGTGAAGCTCGCCTGTCCGTTGCTGAGCGGCGCCGTGCTCTCGTTGTACTGGATGGTCTTGCCGACCATGGGCAGGGCGGCGATCGTCTCGGACGAGGTCTGCAGCGAGATCAGCGACTGCAGGTTGTTGTTCGTGTTGATCTGCTGCTCGACGCCGCTGAACTCGACCAGCTGCTGAGTGAACTGGTTGGTGTCCATCGGCGATGTCGGATCCTGGTTCTTGAGCTGCGTCGTCAGCAGCGTCAGGAACGTGTTGAGATTCGATCCCAGCAGCGACGCATCGCTCGAGCTGGTCGAGCCCGTGCTCGTCGGGGTGGTCGTGCCGGACGTGGGCGTCGGCGTGGTGGTCGCAACCGGCGTCGTGATCATGGGAGAACCCTTAGACCTGGATGTTCAAGAGGCCGCTGTGGGCGGATTGGCTCGCGCCGGCGATCGCGGCCGGCACGGCCAAGAGGTCATCGCCGGAGGCGCTGACGGGAGGCTGCGACGAATAGCTCGGCTGCCGGCCGCTTTGATCGCCGGTCTGCGGGTCGCCGCGCAGGCTGAAGCTGAGACTTCCGCTGTCGGTCTGGAGACCGGCATCCCTGAGGGCCTGCTGCAGCTCGCCGGAGCCGCGCTGCAGTTGCATCAGCGTGTCGCTGCGATCGGCGGAGATCACGGCGGTGACCCGGCCGTCGTGGGTGAGCTCGAGCCGCACATCGACGGCACCCAATGAAGCCGGCTTCAGCTGGATATCGATCTGGCTGAGCCCGAGCTTGTTGCCTTGTCTCAGGCTGGCGGCGACCTGGTCGAGCGCGCTTGCCGCTACGACGGGCGGCGGCGCGGCTTCCATGGCCGGCACTGCATCGGCTGCCGGCACCGGGACCGCGGTGGGCACCGGCGCGGCGCCGAGGCTCGGATCGGCGGCGGATTGAGCCGTCGTGTCGGCGGAATTCGCGAGAGTCGCGAGATCGGCGCTGGCGGCTGCCGCCGGAGTCGCCGCAGTCTGCGTCGCGGCGGACTGCAGCGCAGCCTCGAACCCCGGCGTCGCGGCGTTGGGCGTGGCGGCGGCGAGCGTCGCGCTGGTCGCGAGCTTGGGCAAGACCGCCGTTGGATCCGGCGTCGCTGCGCCATGGGCCGCGGCGCCGAGGCTGGGGGCAAGCGCCGAGGTGGCCGTTGGCTGCAGCGCGCCATGAGGCAGCGTCGCGAGCGCCTGGCTCGGTTGCGAGAGGAGGGCCTGCGCGCCGAGCGCGAGGCGCGTGCCGAGTTCGGCGGCGATCGGCGGCAATGTGACGCCGCCGGAATTCTGCGCGGAGCCGTTCGAGATGCCGCCGGTCCCCGCGGAGCC
>DATNIT010000243.1:0-2351 GCA_035604335.1 Allostellaceae bacterium
GCCTTTCCACCTAGCGAGGGGCGCATCGTCTTCGAAGGACGCGATATCACTGGCCGGCGCCAGCACGAGTTCGCCCGCCTGGGGATTGCCAAGTCGTTTCAGATCACCAACGTTTTCCCGCAACTGACGGCGGCGGAAAATGTGCGCATTGCAGTTCAGGCGATGAAAATCCGTTACGACATCTGGACACCGCGCCGCCGGCTGACCGAATTGGTCGCCAAGGCGGCCGAGTTGCTAAATCTCGTTGGGCTGCACCGGAACCGCGAGCATCGCGCCGAGAATCTGGCGCACGGTGAGCAGCGGGCGCTGGAGATTGCGATGGCACTGGCCAGCGACCCCCGCCTACTGCTGCTTGACGAGCCAACCGCGGGCATGAGTCCCGAAGAGACAATGATGATGATGAACCTCATAACCAAACTGGCCGAGGACCGCACCGTGGTGCTGGTCGAACACAAGATGAAACTGGTGATGGGGATCAGCGATCGGATCGTCGTCTTGCATCACGGCGAATTGCTGGCCGATGGCGCGCCCGGCGACATCCGTGCCAATGACGAGGTGCGACGCGTCTATCTCGGGCAGACGGGTTAAACGCATGCTGACGCTTTCCGGCCTGAATGCCTGGTATCAGCGTAGCCACGTCTTACAGGGGGTCGACCTGGATATACGCGAGGGTGAAATCGTCTCGTTGATAGGCCGCAACGGCGCCGGCAAGAGCACGACGCTGAAAACAATCATGGGGCTGATCGCCAAGCGCAGCGGCAGCGTCAGGTTCCGCGGCGAGGAGATTCTCAGCAAAGCTCCGCATATCCGCTTTCACCGCGGGCTCGGCTACGTGCCGGAGGACCGGCGCGTCGTCGCGGGCCTGACGGTGCGCGAGAACCTGCGCCTCGGCCTGATCGCTGCGCCCAACCGTAGCCGCGAAGCGGAGGCGATCGATCGCATCGCCGAGACCTTCCCGCGATTGAAAGAGCGCCTTGACCAGATTAGCGAGACTCTATCGGGCGGCGAACAGCAGATGTTGGCGATCGCCCGCGCCATGGTCTCCAAGCCCGCGCTGATCATGCTCGACGAACCCTCCGAGGGCATCATGCCGGTGCTTGTCGACGAAATGTTTGAGCTTTTTGCCGGTCTGCGGACACAGGGGATCACCATCCTTCTGGTCGAACAGAACGTCGAACGCGCGCTAAAAATCTCCGACCGCGCCTACATCATGGACCAAGGCGTGATCGTGTATTCCGCCGGCGCTAGCAGCCTGCTCGCCGACAAGGGCATTCAGGATCGGTATTGTTCGGTTTGATCGACGCCATATCTGCGTATCCGACAGAGCGGCAATAGAGGACACGGCATGAAGTTCGGCATCGGTCAGCCTATACGGCGTCATGAGGATCTGCGTCTTATCACCGGGCAAGGCCGCTACACCGACGACATCGCCCTGCCGCGGATGACTTACGCCTTCGTCCTGCGTGCGCCGGTGGCGCACGCGCATATCAAGCGCATCGACGCGACCGCGGCGCGGCGCATGCCCGAGGTACTGCTTGTGGCCACGGGCGAGGACGTTCGGGCCGACGGCCTCGGTGAGGTGCCCTGCATGATGCCCCTGATCAATCGCGACGGTACACCGCGGCATAACACCCCTCGGCCCGTGCTTGCTCTGGGCAAGGTTCGACACGTCGGTCAGCCGGTGGCGCTGGTCGTGGCCGAGACTTTCAACGCCGCGCGCGATGCCGCTGAAGCCATCGAGGTCGAATATGATCAGCTACCGGCGGTCACCGAGGCCAAGGATGCGATCGCCGCGGGCGCGCCGCAGCTGTTCGACCATGTTCCCGGCAACATCGTCTTCGATTGGGACAATGACATGGGCGACGCCAAGGCGACCGAGGCCGCCTTCGCCAAGGCGTCGCGCGTCGTCGCGCTCGAACTCGTCAACAACCGTCTCGTGGTCAACTCGATGGAACCGCGCAATGCTATTGCCGATTACGATCGGGAAGGCGGCCGCTCGACGCTCTACACAGCGACGCAAGGTCCGCATTTCCTGCGTGACCCGCTTGCCGAGGCAGTGCTGAAGATCCCGAAAGACCGGCTCCGCGTGATCACACCTAATGTCGGCGGCGCGTTCGGCATGAAGGCCTTCGTCTATCCCGAGCACGCGCTCGTCGTCTGGGCAAGCCGAAAGCTGGAGCGGCCGGTGAAGTGGCAGGAGGACCGCTCCGAGGGATTCGTCTCCGATAACCAGGGCCGCGATCACACAACGCGCGCCGAGCTGGCGCTCGATGATGCCGGCCGCTTTCTCAGCTTGCGTGTTTCGATCCTGGCGAATCTTGGCGCCTATCTTTCTCCGTTCGGCTGCTTCG
>DATNIT010000244.1:0-19167 GCA_035604335.1 Allostellaceae bacterium
GGAGCCGCTGGAGAAAGTGGGCGTACTGCTGCCCAACGCCAACGTCACGGCGGCGACAATCGTGGCGCTCCATGCCTTCCGCCGCGTTCCCGCGATGCTCAACTATTCCACGGGCGCGCGGAACATGGGCATCGCCTGCGCCATCGCGGAGGTCCGCACCATCGTGACCTCGCGCCGCTTCATCGAGCGTGCGAAGCTGGAGCCCGCCCTCGCGGCGCTCGCCACCGGCCGCCGGATCATCCATCTCGAGGACCTGCGCGCAGAGGTGAGCCTAGGAGAACGGCTGCGCGGGCTCATCGGCGCGCGCTTCCCCCGGACGATCCACGGGCGCCTCAAGCCAACGCCCGAGGATCCCGCCGTGGTCCTCTTCACCTCGGGCTCGGAGGGCACGCCCAAGGGCGTGGTGCTGAGCCATCGCAACATCCTCGCGAACTGCCAGCAGCTCGCGGCACGCGTCGATTTCAGCCCGAGCGACATCGTCTTCAACGCGCTGCCGATGTTCCATTCCTTCGGGCTCACCGGTGGCACCATCTTGCCGCTGGTTTCCGGCGTGAAGATCTTCCTCTACCCCTCGCCCCTGCATTATCGGATCGTGCCGGAGCTCGCCTACGACACGAACGCCACGATCCTCTTCGGCACCGACACGTTCCTGACGGGCTACGCGCGCGCGGGCCATCCCTACGACTTTTACAGCGTGCGCTACGTCTTCGCCGGCGCCGAGCGCGTGCGCGAGGAGACGCGCCGCGCCTGGACCGAGCGGTTCGGCCTGCGCATCCTCGAGGGCTACGGCGCCACGGAGACCGCGCCCGTGCTCGCCACCAACACGCCCATGCATTTCAAGCCCGGCACGGTCGGCCGCTTACTGCCGGGCATCGAGGCGAGGCTCGAGCCGGTCGAGGGCATCCACGATGGCGGCCGGCTCCTGGTTGCCGGCCCCAACGTGATGCTGGGCTATCTACGCGAGGGCGCGCCTGGCGTCCCGGAGCCGCCGCCGGAGGGCTGGTACGACACCGGCGATATCGTGGCGCTCGATGCCGAGGGCTTCGTCACCATCAAAGGCCGCGCCAAGCGCTTCGCCAAGATCGCCGGCGAGATGATCTCGCTCGCGGCGGTGGAAGCGCAGGCCACG
Organism: Allostellaceae bacterium; assembly: GCA_035604335.1. Classification (GTDB taxonomy): domain Bacteria; phylum Pseudomonadota; class Alphaproteobacteria; order ATCC43930; family CGMCC-115725; genus DASZHJ01. Next base: position 1,130 of record DATNIT010000244.1, read on the forward strand.
CGGCTCTGGCCCGACTACCGTCATGCCGCCCTCGCCTTCCCCGATCCGCGCAAGGGCGAGCAAGTGATTCTTCTCACCGAGAACCCCGCCGGCACCGCCGAGGTCCTGCTCGCCGACGCCCACGCCCACGGCATCGCCGAGGTGATGGTTCCGCGCGCGATCCTACAGGTGCGCGAGATCCCGCTGCTCGGCACGGGCAAGGTCGATTACGGCGCCGCGCGTGAGCTGGCGGAGCGCTCGTTGGTCAGCCGGACACTCGAGAGCGAAGTGGAGGGTTCGGCATCCTCACTACGCGCCTGAAATGCCGCGTTGGACCAACTATGTAGTTGCAGCGTGGGCCACGAGCCTGTGGCTCGCCTCGCTTGCCGCGCCGGCGCTTGCAACATGTCCGCAAGGGCACCTTCAATGGATGCACGGCTATGCGGTTCTGCTTCTTGGCTGGATTGGCCCGCTGATTCTGTTATTGCACCCCACAGCGATCGGAATGGGTCGCGTGGTACGCCAACGTTCTCCTTCTGCCGAATGTTGCGCGAGCGGCGTTCGGAAGACCACCAAGCCTGTGGCTCGCCACACTGGCGCTGGTTCTGGCCTTGCTGTCGTTCGGCCCGCTCTTCTTCTGGGGTGAGGTCCCCAGCGAGGAGTCCGTCTGCGCGAGAGGAACCGGGTTCTGGCTTTGGATCTGGGTGTTCGTGGTCGTCTTCGTTGGCGCGCTGATCAACATCGTTGAGCGCCAGAACCGGCGCGGCGCCGCCCGTTGAATTGCCGCAGTCCCTTACAGTCCCCTCTCCGCCCTCGGGGGCGGAGAGGTTGGGTGAGGTGGGGGATTCTCGATGCGTGAGTTCAGGCGAACACCGTGCCGCTGCGGCGCCCCACCTCACCTTGCCTCCCCTGTGGGGCGGAGAGGGATTGGCTCTGTCCAAGCCCTGGGCAGCTACGGCCCGTCGTGCAGTGAGCCGATGATGTGATCCGCGAGCAGGAGATCGGGCTCGTGCAGGTCGCGATAGAAGAAGTGGCAGAAGCGGTGGCTGGCCAGCTCGACCACGATGTCGCGCGACCACGCCCCGTCCGGGGATTTCACCACGCGCGTCTGCGCGGGCATGCCGCCGACCGTCTCCGTCTCGATGCCGGCCTCGTCCTTCGCCGGATGAAACGACGGCGTCAAGCCGACGTAGAGGCCCATGAACACCTGATCGTCGCGGGAGAAGCCGTACGTTGTGATCCCCGGCCGATCCTGCCGTCCCAACACCGAGACGCCATCGGGCAGGCTCACGGAAATGCTCGCGTCGGGAATCGCCACGCGCCGGCCCGTGATGGGTGGAGCGTCCTCGGACACGCAGGCGGCGAGAAAAGACAGCAACAGGCAGAGCCCGACAAAGCGCGGGACGCCGCCCAGAGCCCTCGGTGTACCGCGACCCACTGCGTTGCTCGACCTACTCCGCCAGAGCCGACTGCAGCGCGGCGGTCAGCGATAGCTTCGTGAAGCTGTCGAGGAGGTGCTCACGCGGATGCAGCATCGCGTCGGCGAGCGTGCTATTGCCGGGCGTCCGGCTGCCGGAGCCGTCGGGGTGGATATAGACCTGGAAGCCTACACGGTTGGCGAAAGGCGCCTTTGGGCCCACGCCGGGATCGAGGTCCTTGGAGAAATTGATCCCGTGCACCTGCTCACCGCCAAGACCGAGCTGCTTCACCGACAGCAGTACGTGCGCGGCATTCATGGTGATGAACCCGACCGGCGCGTCACCGCCGTAGCGGCTCTGGAGGTAGGCGGTCTGGAGCTGGGCCGTACCGCCCGCTTGCGACTGCCCGCCGATGAGGAGGGGCACGTCGGATTGCCTGGCGTCGGCGTAGGCCGTCTCCGAGGCGGTAGCGGCATCGGCGACCGCGCCGGTCTTGATCCCCGCCAGCATCGCGCCATTGGTGACGATGTCGGTTGCGAGGCCCAGAGGATCCTGGAGCGCGATCGGCATCCGGAACAGCCGGTTCGTCAGCAGGACCGCAACCGTGGCGCCGGCGTCGTCGAGCGCCGCGAGCTCGATCCCGTAATAGCCGCCGCCGCGCTCGAAGGGTGGCCGGAGCACGCGATAGCGGCCCTTGAGCCCGGTCATCGGCGTTGGCGCGGCGAAGCCGGGGACCCGCGAGACGCCCGAGCCGTTGTCGATGAGCTCGCCGCCCTGGAACGAGCGCTTGGCCGCCGCTGCGTCGAAAGTCCAGCCGATCAGGAGCTTGATGTCGTCGGCGAGATAGGCTTGCACCGACGGCGGCAGGCCACGCCAAAAGCCCAGCTGAGCGGGTTCGCCACCCGCCGGCGCCGCCTCGGCTGGGCCAAAATCGGCACGCAAACTAGCTAGAAATCCCACGACGACCTCGCGCCTGGACGGGCCAGTCACGGATCTGCGAGCGTCAGGCCGCCGCCGCCTCTTCGGTCTCCGCGGTCGTCTCGACCGGGCCGGAGTCCAGGCCCTTGGCGTCGGGGTCGCGGTCGACCAGCTCGATCACCGCCATCGCCGCGGCGTCGCCGTGACGGAAGCCCGCCTTGAGCACGCGGGTGTAGCCGCCTTTGCGCTCCTTGTAGCGCTCGGCGAGCGTGGTGAAGATCTTCTCCACCAGCTTGGCGTCCTGCAGCGTCGCGATCGCCTGCCGGCGCGCGTGCAGGCCGCCGCGCTTGCCCAGCGTCACCAGCTTCTCGACCACGCGGCGCAGGTCCTTCGCCTTCGGCAGCGTGGTGGTGATCTGCTCGTGCTTCAGCAGCGCATGCGCCATGTTGTCGAACATGGCCTTGCGGTGGGCGCTCTTGCGGCCGAGCTTGCGGCCGCTCAGGCGATGGCGCATGGGTCTCTCCCTCCCTGGCTCAGTACGGTTCCTCGAGGCGCTTGGCGAGGTCCTCGATGTTCTCCGGCGGCCAGTTCGTGATCTCCATGCCGAGATGGAGCCCCATCTGTGCCAGCACTTCCTTGATCTCGTTCAGCGACTTGCGGCCGAAATTCGGCGTCCGCAGCATCTCCGCCTCGGTCTTCTGCACGAGATCGCCGATGTAGACGATGTTGTCGTTCTTGAGGCAGTTGGCCGAGCGCACGGAGAGCTCGAGCTCGTCCACCTTGCGCAGCAGGTTCTTGTTGAACGGCAACTCGCTCGGCGCCTCCGCCTCGACCGCCGCGCGCGGCTCCTCGAAGTTGATGAAGAGCTGCAGCTGGTCCTGCAGGATGCGGGCGGCGAGCGCCACCGAATCCTCCGGCGTCACCGCGCCGTTGGTCTCGATCCGCATCGAGAGCTTGTCGTAGTCCGTGCGCTGGCCCTCGCGGGTGTTCTCGACCTTGTAGCTGCACTTGCGCACCGGACTGAAGAGCGCATCGACCGGGATGAGCCCGATCGGCGCATCCTCCGGCCGGTTCTCGGCGCCCGGACGATAGCCCTTGCCGGCGTCGACCGTGAACTCGATGGTGATCTTGGCGTTGCGGTCCAGCGTGCAGATCAGCTGATCCGGATTCATGATCTCGATGTCGTGACCGGTCTCGATCGCGGACGCCCGCACCTCGGCCGGCCCTTGCGCCTTGAGGCGCATGCGCTTTGGCCCCTCACCGTGCATGCGGAGCGCGATGCTCTTCACGTTGAGCACGATGTCCGTCACGTCCTCGAGCACGCCGGGGATCGACGAGAACTCGTGCAACACGCCCTCGATCTGCATCGAGGTGATCGCCGCTCCCTGGAGCGACGACAGCAGGATGCGCCGGAGCGCGTTCCCGAGCGTGAGCCCGAAGCCCCGCTCCAGCGGGCCCGCGACGACGGTCGCGATCCGCTTGGGATCGTCGCCCGGCTCGACCGAGAGCTGCTTCGGTTTGATGAGCGCTTGCCAATTTTTCTGAATGACTGTCACTGGCCGATCCTCATGCCTTCTGCCTTCGAGCGGCGCCCGGACTCCTCGAAACCACAACGGCGCCCGACGGCCGATCTGCCCGTCGTGCGCCCTCGCTTGCTGCGGCTCGCGCGGCGCCGGGCCGTCGCGATTAAAACAGCCGGCGGACCTCGGCCCGCCAGCGAACTCTCACACCCGCCGCCGCTTGGGCGGCCGGCATCCGTTGTGCGGGATCGCCGTCACGTCGCGGATCGACGTCACGGTGAAGCCCACGGTCTGCAGCGCGCGCAGCGCCGATTCGCGTCCCGATCCCGGCCCCTTCACCTCGATCTCGAGGGTGCGCATGCCGTGCTCCATCGCCTTCTTGCCGGCATCCTCGGCCGCCATCTGGGCAGCGTACGGAGTCGATTTCCGTGACCCCTTGAAGCCCATGCTGCCCGCCGAGGACCACGCAATCGTATTGCCCTGGGCATCGGTGATGCTGATCATGGTGTTGTTGAAGGTGGCGTTCACGTGCGCGACGCCCGAGGTGATGTTCTTGCGCTCGCGCCGGCGCAGACGCGGCGCCGGGCCCGCGCCGGTCGTCGTGGTCGCGGCGGCAGGCGTGGTGGTGGCGGCAGCAGCTGTCTTGGTCGCCATGACTCAGGTCCCCTGGCTCAAGTCTTCTACTTCTTGACGACTGGCTTCTTGCCCGCGATCGGCCGGGCCGGCCCTTTGCGCGTGCGCGCGTTGGTGTGGGTGCGCTGGCCCCGCACGGGCAGGCCCTTGCGATGCCGCAAACCGCGATAGCAGCCGAGATCCATCAGCCGCTTGATATTCATCGCGACAGTCCGGCGCAGATCGCCCTCGACCTGGAATTCCCGGTCGATCACCTCGCGAATCCGCATGACCTCATCGTCGGTGAGCTCATGAATCCGGCGCTGCGGATCGATGCCGGTGGCTCGGCAGATCTTCTCGGCCGAGGTTCGGCCGATACCGTGAATGTAGGTGAGCCCGATCGGGACTCGCTTTTGGCTGGGGATGTTGACGCCAGCAATACGCGCCACGAGCGCTTCTCCTTGGAAACTCTGGGGTTTTCAGGCAATGCCGATTTGCGGCGCCGGAAGCCGAGGGCGCGCATTATAGAAACAAAACCCCCGAAGTCAACCGCCCCGATGCCGCGCTAAGCCCTTAGCAGGGCTTCAATTTGTCGCGTGACCTCCGCGATGTCGGCCATGCCGTCGACCTGGCGGAGAATCCCCTTGACGCGGTAGTAGGGCAGGATCGGCGCGGTCTGGGCGTGGTAGGCGGCGAGCCGGGCCTTCACGGTCTCGGCATTGTCGTCGGCGCGGCGGACGAAGTCTTTGGAGCCGCAGACGTCGCAGACGCCGGCGGTCTTCGGCCGCTTGTTGCGATCGTGATAGCTGGCGCCGCATTTGGCGCAGGAGAAGCGGCCGTCGATGCGGTCGACGAGGGCCGTATCATCGACGGCAAGCTCGATGACGCGGTCGAGCTTGAGGTGTTTGCGCGCGAGCATGGCATCGAGCGCCTGAGCCTGAGGCACGGTGCGCGGAAAGCCATCGAGGATGAAACCATTCCGGCAATCGGGCGCACCGATCCGCTTCTCGATCATGGCGATCATGATGTCGTCGGACACCAGCTGGCCCGCGTCCATGATCGCCTGGACCTCGCGCCCGAGCTCGCTTCCGGAGGCACGCTCGGCGCGCAGCATGTCGCCGGTCGAGAGCTGCACCAGCCGATGCGCTTCCTCGAGCCGCTTCGCCTGGGTCCCTTTGCCCGCGCCCGGCGGACCCAGCAGGATAATGTTCAACCGCGTCTCCCGCGCAGCTTCGCCTTCTTGATCAGGCCCTCGTATTGGTGCGCGAGCAGGTGCGAGTGGATTTGCGCCACGGTGTCCATGGTGACGCTCACCACGATCAGCAGGCTGGTGCCGCCGAAATAGAACGGCAGCGAGAACTCCGAGATCAGATACTCCGGCAGCAAGCATACGATCGTCAGATAGATCGCGCCCACCGCGGTGAGCCGGGTCAGCACGTAGTCGAGATGGTCGGCGGTGTTCTTGCCGGGCCGGATACCCGGCACGAAGCCGCCGTACTTGCGGAGATTCTCCGCGGTCTCCGCGGGATTGAAGACGATCGCCGTATAGAAGAAGCAGAAGAAGACGATCAGGACCGCGTAGAGCGTCATGTGCACCAGCGAGCCCGGTTGCAGGTACAGCTTCAAGTCCGCGAGGAAGCTGTCCGGCGAGGCGAAATTGGCGATCGTCGAGGGCAGCAGCAGCAGCGAGGACGCGAAGATCGGTGGAATGACGCCGGAGCTGTTGAGCTTGAGCGGCAGATGCGAGGCCTCCCCGCCGAACATCTTGTTGCCGACCTGTCGCTTGGGATACTGGACGAGTATTCGCCGCTGGGCGCGCTCCATGAACACGATGAACGTGATCACCGCGACGGCGCCCACCAGGAACATGATGATGACGACGGGCGAGAGCGAGCCGGTGCGGCCGAGCTCGAGGAGCTGCACCAGTGCCGCCGGCATGCGCGCCACGATACCCGTGAAGATGATCAGCGAGATGCCGTTGCCGACGCCTCGCGCGGTGATCTGCTCGCCGAGCCACATCAGGAAAATCGTCCCGCAGGTGAGCGTGATCACGGTAGTGAGACGGAAGAACAATCCGGGATCCATCACCGGCGAACCGATGCTGCCGCCGCGGCCGGAGGCCTCGAGGCCCGCCGCGATGCCGTAAGCTTGCACGGCCGCCAGCAGCACCGTGCCATAGCGCGTATATTGATTGAGCTTCTTGCGGCCGACCTCGCCCTCTTTCTTGAGCGCCTCGAGGGTCGGCGACACCGCGGTCAAGAGCTGGATGATGATCGAGGCCGAGATGTACGGCATGATCGTCAGCGCGAAGATGGTCATACGACCCAACGCGCCGCCCGAGAACATGTCGAAGATGTCGAGGAGCCCGCCTTGCTGGCTCTTGAAGATCTCCGCGAGGATCTGCGGATCGATGCCGGGCAGCGGGATATAGGTGCCGAGCCGGTAGATCACCAGCGCACCCAGAGTGAACCAGATGCGCTTCTTGAGCTCGCTCGCCTTGGCGAAGGCGCCGAGATTGAGGCTCGACGCGAGTTGCTCGGCTGCTGAGGCCATCTAACCCGTCCTTGGGCCCGCGCGGCCCGCTTTGATGCTGCCCCCGCCGATCACGCCTTGGCGGTGTCGCCCGCCTTCTTTTTTTCCGCCGGCTTCGCGGGTGGCAGGATAACCTTGCCGCCGAGCTTCTCCACCGCCGCGATCGCCGACTTGGAGGCGCCGGCGACCTCGAGGGTAAGTGCCACCTTGAGCTCGCCCTTGCCCAGCAGGCGGACGCCGTCGCCGACACGGCGCAGCACGCCCGCCGCCACCAGGACTTCACCAGTCACGGGCGCGTCGGGCTTGAGCTTGCCGGCGTCGAGCGCCACCTGCAAGCGCCCGAGGTTCACGATGTGGTAGTCCTTCTGGAACTGGACCCGGCCAAAGCCGCGCTTCGGCAGCCGGCGATGCAGCGGCGTCTGCCCGCCCTCGAAGCCGTTGAGCGCCACGCCCGTGCGCGCCGTCTGGCCCTTGCCGCCGCGCGCGCTGGTCTTGCCCTTGCCGGAGCCGATACCGCGCCCGACCCGCTTGTAGCGATAGTGCGCGCCTTTGTTGTCTCGGATCTCGTTGAGCTTCATAACCGTCACCGCCATTCCGCCCGTCGCCGGGCACCGATCGAGTGAAAGGATTATAGCGCCACGCCTCAGGCGACGGGATCGATCCGCACGAGGTGCCGCACGCGCTCGATCATGCCGCGCACGGCGGGCGTGTCCTCGAGCACGCGGCTGCAGTTGATCTGGCCCAGCCCGAGCCCCCTCAGCGTCGCGCGCTGATAGGCAAAGCGCCCGGCCGCGCTGCGTACCTGCGTCACCTTGACCGCCTTCTCGGGCGCTCGCTTGGCCGCAGGCGGAGTCGGTTTCGGCTTCGGCGCCGCGGCCGCCGCCGCGGGAGCGGCCGGAGCGGGCTTCGGCTGCGCCGGAGCGGCAGCCGGTGCCGCTTCGGGTGCCGGCGCTGCCTTCTTGGCCGCTACCTTTTTTGGCTCCTTCTTCGCGGACTCGGCCTTGGGAGCCTTTTTCTTGACGTCCGCCTCGGGCTTCTTTTCCTTCTCGGCCATCTCGATTACTCCCGCGCGTCGGTCGCTTCGCGACCGCGGAGAATGTCGCTTACCTTCTTGCCGCGCCGCGCCGCCACGGAGCGCGGGCTCACCGAGCGCTGCAGCGCCTCGAAGGTGGCCTTGATCATGTTGTGCGGATTGGAGGTGCCGATCGACTTCGCCACCACGTCCTGCACTCCCAGCGCCTCGAAGATGGCGCGCATCGGGCCGCCCGCGATGATGCCGGTGCCCTGCGGCGCCGCTCTCAGCACCACTTCGCCGGCGCCGTAGTAGCCGATGATGTCGTGGTGGAGCGTGCGGCCCTCGCGGAGCGGAATGCGCACCATGTTGCGGCGCGCTTGCTCGGTCGCCTTGCGGATCGCCTCGGGCACCTCGCGCGCTTTGCCAGAGCCATGGCCGGCGCGGCCCTTGCGGTCGCCGACCACGACGATGGCCGCGAAGCCGAATCGGCGGCCACCCTTCACGACCTTAGCGACGCGGTTGATGCCGACCAGTTTCTCGACGAACTCGCTGTCCTCGCGGTCGCCGCCGCGGTCTCTCTGCTGGCGGTCGCCGCCGCGTCCGCGGCGCGGCCGGTCGCCGCCGTCGCGCGATCTTGGGCTGCTGGTTTCCGAGGTTGCCATGACGCGTCTTTCCTAAAAGGTGAGACCACCCTCGCGGGCGGCGTCGGCCAGGGCCTTGACCCGGCCATGAAAGAGGTAGCCGCCGCGATCGAACACCACGGCCTTGACGCCCGCCGCCACCGCGCGCTCCGCGACCAGTTTGCCGACCGCCTGCGCCGCCGCCACGTTGGCGCCGGTCTTGAGACCGTCGCGCAACGACTTGTCGAGGGTGGAGGCCGCCGCCAGGATCTTGCCGCTGCTCTCGTCGATCACCTGCGCATAGATGTGGAGCGAGGAGCGGAAGACCGACAGGCGCGGCCGCCCCTTCGCGGTGATTGCAACGCGACGGCGCACCCGCTCCTGGCGTCGTCCGAAAAGCCGTTTCGACTTGGTCTGCATCGCCTTGGACTCCGGTCTCTACTTCTTCTTGCCTTCCTTGCGGCGGATCGTCTCGGTCTCGTACTTGATGCCCTTCCCCTTGTAGGGCTCGGGCTTGCGCATGCCACGCAGCTTCGCCGCGACCTCGCCGACGCGCTGGCGGTCGGCGCCCGCGATCCGGATCGCGGTCGGCTTCTCGCAGGTGATCTTGATGTCGTCGGGGATCGGGAAGTTGATCTCGTGGCTGAAGCCCAGCTGCAGGTTGAGGGTCTTCCCCTGCACCGCCGCGCGATACCCCACGCCGTTGATCTCGAGGCCAACCGAGAAGCCCTTGGAGACGCCGCTGACCATGTTGTTGACCAGCGCGCGGGTGGTGCCCCACTGCATGCGCGCCCGCTTCGTCTCGGCCCTGGGCGTGACCACCACCTTGCCGTCCTTGACGGCAGCCGAGACGTCGCTGCCGACCACGAGCTTCAGCGTGCCGAGCTTGCCCTTGGCCGTGACGATCTGGCCCGCCACCTCGACGGTGACGCCTTGCGGAATTACGACCGGATGCTTGCCGACGCGCGACATGGGAACCTCAGAATACGCGGCAGAGGACCTCGCCGCCGACGTTGGCGGCGCGGGCCTCGTTGTCCGACATGACGCCTCGCGGCGTCGACAGGATCGCGATGCCGAGCCCGTTGTAGATACGCGGCAGATCGGCGATCCGCGAGTAGATCCGGCGGCCGGGGGTGGAGACCCGCGAGATCTCGCGGATCACCGGCTCGCCCTCGACGTATTTGAGCTCGATCGAGAGCTCGGTCACGCCCGGGCGCACATCCTCGCGACTGTAGCCGCGGATGTAGCCTTCCCGCTGCAGTACCTCGAGCACGTTGGCGCGGATCTTCGAGGCCGGGGTCCGCACCACGGGCTTGTGGGCCCGCTGCGCGTTCCGGATCCGGCTCAGCATATCCCCGAGAGGATCGCTCATCGACATAAGGCGCGTCTCCCTTACCAGCTCGATTTGGTCATGCCCGGGATCTGCCCGGAGGAGGCAAGCTCGCGCAGAGCGATGCGCGACAGCCTGAATTTGCGATAATTTCCACGCGGCCGCCCGGTGAGCTCGCAGCGGACGCGATAGCGGTTGGGCGAGGAATTGCGCGGCAGCTCCGAGAGCTTGAGGCGCGCGGCGAAGCGCTCCTCCGGCGTCAGGTCCATGTCGTCGGCGACCGCCTTGAGGCGCTTGCGCTTCGCCTCGAAGCGCTTGGCCAGCGCCTGGCGCCGCTTGTTCTTCTCGATCGAGCTTGTCTTCGCCATGAGAGGGGCCTCTCGGTCTCAGTTGACGAACGGCATCTGGAAGCCCGCAAGCAACGCCTTGGCTTCCTTGTCCGTCCGTGCGGTGGTCACGATGATGATGTCCATGCCGCGGGTGGCATCGACCTGGTCGTAATTTATCTCCGGGAACACCAGCTGCTCCTTGAGGCCGAGCGCGTAGTTGCCGCGGCCGTCGAAGCTCTTGCCGGAAACGCCGCGGAAATCGCGCACGCGCGGCAGTGCGATGTTGATGAGCCGGTCCAGAAACTCGTACATGCGCTGCTTGCGCAGCGTCACCTTGCAGCCGATCGGCAGGTTCTCGCGCAGCTTAAAGGTCGCGATCGACTTCTTCGCCTTGGTGATCACCGGCTTCTGGCCGGTGATCGCCGCGAGCTCGCGCGCCGCCGCGTCGACTTTCTTCACGTCCTGCACGGCCTCGCCAACGCCCATGTTGACGACAATCTTCTCCAGGCGCGGCACCTGCAGCTGATTGCTGTAGCCGAACTCCTTCATCAGCGAAGGCCGCACCACCGTGTCGTAATGCTCTTTGAGACGGGTCATAGCTCCTCGCTTAGGCGTCGATGATCTCGCCGGACCGCTTGGCAAAGCGGACCTTCCGGCCGTCCTCGAGCGTCTTGTAGCCGACGCGGGTCGGCTTATCGGTCTTAGGATCGACATAGGCGACATTGGAAACGTGGATCGAGGCCTCCTTCTCCACGATGCCGCCGGCATTCCCCGCGGACGGGCTCGTATGCCGCTTCACCATGTTGACGCCGTCGACCACGACGCGGTTCTCCGCAGGCAGGACCTGCTTCACCTCGCCGGTCTTGCCCTTGTCACGTCCTGTGATGACCACGACCTTGTCGCCCTTCTTGATCTTGAGCTTCGGCATGGCTCAGAGCACCTCTGGTGCCAAGGAAACGATCTTCATGAACTTGCGCGCACGCAGCTCCCGGGTGACCGGCCCGAAGATGCGGGTGCCGATCGGCTCGCCCTGCTTGCTGATCAGCACTGCCGCGTTGCGGTCGAAACGGATCGCCGTGCCGTCGGGCCGGCGGATTTCTTTCGCGGTGCGCACGATCACGGCCTGGTGCACGTCGCCCTTCTTGACGCGGCCGCGCGGGATCGCGTCCTTCACCGACACCACGATGATATCGCCGACCGTTGCGTACTTGCGCTTGGAGCCGCCCAGCACCTTGATGCACTGGACGCGCCGGGCGCCGGAATTGTCGGCGACATCGAGATTGGTCTGCATCTGGATCATCGGCGCACTACTCCTTGGCCGCCGCTTCGGCGACCGCGGCCTTGCGGATGCGGCGCCGGGCGGTATCCCTGCCCGCGGCCGCCGTCTTCTCGGCTGCCTGCTTCTCGCTCGACGTCGCCGCTCTCTGTGCGTCGGCATCCGCGGCCAGCACCACGAAGCGCTTGTTCTTGGAGATCGGCCGGCCCTCCTCGATGCGCACGACGTCGCCCACCTTGAAGGCGTTCTGCTCGTCGTGCGCCGCGTATTTCTTGGAGCGCATGATGTACTTCTTGTACATGGGGTGCATGACGCGCCGCTCGACGCGCACGACCACGGTCTTGTCCTGCACGTCGCTCACGACCACGCCCTGGAGAATTCGCTTCGGCATTTCCTGTTCGCTCCTTAGGACGCGGGGCGCTGGCGCTCGCCCAGCACGGTCTTGATGCGCGCGATAGTGCGCCGGACGTCGCGTACCCGCGCGGTGTTCTCCAGCTGTCCGCTCGCCTTCTGAAAGCGCAAGTTGAACACTTCCTTGGTGAGCTGCTCGAGCTCGGCTTTGAGTTCGTCGGTGGTCTTGGCTTTCACGTCCTTGGCCTTCATGGGCTTATGCTCCCTCGCCCAGGCGCCGCACGACCTTGGTCGCGATCGGCAGCTTGGCGGCGGCGAGCGCGAAGGCCTCGTCCGCCACCGGCGTCGGCACGCCATCCATCTCGAACAGGATGCGGCCGGGCTTCACCCGGCAGACCCAGAACTCCGGATTGCCCTTGCCCGAGCCCATGCGCACCTCGGCGGGCTTCAAGGACACCGGCACGTCCGGGAAGATCCGGATCCAGATCCGGCCGACGCGGCGGATGTGGCGCGTGATGGCGCGCCGCGCGGCCTCGAGCTGGCGCGCCGTGATGCGCCCGGGCTCCAGCGCCTTCATGCCGCAGTTGCCGAAGTTGAGCGCGGTGCCGCCCTTGGCGTTGCCGTGGATACGACCCTTGTGCGCCTTGCGGTACTTGGTGCGTGCCGGACTGAGCATGACGATGCAACCTTCTGGCTAATTCTCTCAGGCGCGGCTCGGCTGCGCTTCGAGAGCGCGCTTGTCCTGTGCCATCGGGTCGTGCGCCAGCACCTCGCCGCGGAACACCCAGACCTTGACGCCGCAGGTGCCGTAGGTGGTCTTCGCGGTGGCGGTGCCGAAATCGACGTCGGCGCGCAGCGTGTGAAGCGGCACGCGCCCCTCGCGGTACCACTCCATGCGCGCGATCTCGGCGCCGCCGAGCCGGCCGGAGCAATTGATGCGGATGCCGAGCGCGCCCAGGCGCATGGCCGACTGCACCGCGCGCTTCATGGCGCGGCGGAACGCCACCCGGCGCTCGAGCTGCTGCGCGATGCTCTCGGCGATCAGCTTGGCCTCGATCTCGGGCTTGCGGATCTCGATGATGTTGAGGCTGACCTCGCTGTTCGTCATCTTGGCGATGTCGACCCGGAGCTTCTCGATGTCGGCGCCCTTCTTTCCGATCACCACGCCGGGCCGGGCCGAATGGATGGTGATGCGGGTTTTCTTCGCCGCGCGCTCGATCACCACGCGGCTCGCGCCCGCCTGCGAGAGGCGGTCGTTCAGGAAATTCCGCAGCCGCAGATCCTCGTGCAGCAGTTTGCCGTAGTCGCGGCGGGCGAACCAGCGCGAGTCCCAAGTCCGATTGATGCCGAGCCGGAGCCCGATCGGGTTGACCTTCTGGCCCATTAAGCCTTCTCCTCCTCGCGCTCGCGCACGACGACCGTGAGGTTGCTGAAATATTTCTCGATGTGGGCGACCTTGCCGCGGCCGCGCGTGTGGAAGCGGCTCAGTGTGAAGGCGCGGCCGACGCTCGCCTCCTTGACCACCAGCCGGTCGACGTCGAGCTGATGGTTGTTCTCCGCGTTGGCGATCGCGGCCTGCAGCACCTTCCGCACGTCGCGCCCGATGCGCTTGCGCGAGAAGGCGAGCTCGTGCAGCGCCGCGTTGGCACTCTTGCCGCGGATCGCCTGGGCCACCAGGTTGAGCTTGCGCGGACTCACCTTGAGCCCGTGCAGATAGGCCTTGGCCTCGGTCTCCGCGAGCTTGCGGGGCGTGGCGGGCTTGCCCATGGCCTATTCTCCTTCCTTCTTGACCTTGCGGTCGGCCGAGTGGCCGTGGAAGAAGCGCGTCGGCGCGAACTCGCCGAGCTTGTGGCCGATCATGTTCTCGGTCACCAGCACCGGGATGAACTTGTGCCCGTTGTAGACGCCGAAGGTGAGGCCGACGAATTGCGGAAAGATGGTCGAGCGGCGCGACCACGTCTTGATGATCTCGTTGCGTCCCGTTCCCCGTGCCTTCTCCGCCTTCTTGAGGAGATAGCCGTCGACGAACGGGCCCTTCCAGACTGAGCGTGCCACGTCTTCTCTCCGTTATTTCTTGCCGCGCCGGTGCTGCAGGATGTAGCGCTCGGTCGACTTGTTGTGCCGGGTCTTGGTGCCCTTGGTGCCCTTGCCCCAAGGCGTCACGGGATGCCGCCCGCCGGAGGTCTTGCCCTCGCCGCCGCCGTGCGGATGGTCGATCGGGTTCATCGCGACGCCGCGCACGGAGGGCCGCTTGCCGAGCCAGCGATTGCGCCCGGCCTTGCCGATCACGATGTTCTGCTCGTCGGGATTGGAGACGGCGCCGATGGTCGCCATGCACTCGCCGCGCACCAGCCGCACCTCGCCGGACGAGAGCCGCAGCAGCGCGTACCCGGCGTCGCGGCCTACGAGCTGGACGTAGGTGCCCGCCGAGCGAGCGAGCTGGCCGCCCTTGCCCGGCTTCATCTCGACGTTGTGGATGATGGTGCCGACGGGAATGTTGCGCATGGGCATCGCATTGCCCGGCTTCACGTCGACCTTCTCGCCCGCCACGACCTTGTCGCCGGCCTTGAGGCGCTGCGGTGCCAGGATGTAGGCGAGCTCGCCGTCCTCGTATTTCACCAGCGCGATGAACCCGCTGCGGTTCGGGTCATATTCCAGGCGCACGACCTCGGCGGGCATCTCGCGCTTGGTGCGCTTGAAATCGATGATGCGGAAGCGCCGCTTGTGTCCGCCGCCGCGCCAGCGCACGGTGATGCGGCCGTTGTTGTTGCGGCCGCCCTGCTCGCGCTTGCCTTCGGTCAACGCCTTGACCGGCGGACCCTTCCAGAGCTCGCTGCGATCGATGATGACCAGCTGGCGCTGGCTCGGCGTGGTCGGCTTGAAGGTCTTGAGTGCCATCGCCTAGATTCCCGTCGTCACGTCGATCTTCGAGCCCTCGGCGAGGGTCACGATCGCTTTCTTGTAGTCCGAGCGCTGGCCGATGAAGCCGCGGAAGCGCTTGACCTTGCCCTTGACGCGCAGCGTGTTCACCGCGGTCACCTTGACGTTGAACAGGCCTTCCACCGCCGCCTTGACCTCGCGCTTATCGGCGTCGAGCGGCACGCGGAACGTCACCTGGTTGTGCTCGGAGGCCATGGTGGATTTCTCGGTGATCACCGGCTGGCGCACGATCTCGTACATGCGCTCGCGGGTGAGCTTGGGCGCCTCGCGGGGAATGACGCGGAACCGGCTCATTTGAGGCGCGCCTCCAGATGCTCGACCGCCGCCCGCGTCAGCACGAGCGTGTCGCGGCGCAGGATGTCGTAGACGTTGACGCCGGCCTGCGGCAGCACGTCGACCTTGGGCAGGTTGCGCGCCGCGCGGGCGAATTGCTCGTCGACGGCGGCGCCGGCGATGATCAGCACGGAGTCCCAGCCGAGCTTCTTGAACTGGGCGCCGAGCGCCTTGGTCTTGGCGTCCTTGACCTGCGCATCGTCAATCACCACGAGCTTGCCCTCGGCCTGCTTCGCCGAGAGCGCGCTCTTGAGGCCGAGCCGGCGTACCTTCTTCTGCAGATCGAAACCGTGGTCGCGCACCACCGGGCCGAAGATCACGGCGCCGCCGCGGAACTGCGGCGAGCGCAGGCTGCCCGCGCGGGCGCGGCCAGTCCCCTTCTGCCGCCAGGGCTTCTTGGTCGTGCCCTGGATGTCGCTGATGCCCTTGGTCTTGTGGGTGCCGGCGCGGCGCTTGGCGAGCTGCCAGTTGACCACGCGCGCGAGGATGTCGCGGCGCACGGGCGCACCGAACACGGCCTCGGCGAGCTCGATCTCGCCGACGTCCTTGTTGTCGAGGTTCTTGATCGAGACCTTCATCTCACTCGCCTCCAGCCTTGGCCGGCTCGGCCGGCGCTTCCGACGCGCTCGCCTCGGCTTTGACCTTGAGGGCCGCCGGGAACGGCAGCTTCTTGTCCTTGGGGAGTTTCTTGCGCTTCGCCGCGTCGCGCACCAGCACGAAGCCGCCCTCATGACCGGGGATCGCGCCCTTGACCAGGATGATGCCGCGCTCGGCGTCGGTCGAGATCACCTCGAGGTTCTGCGTGGTGACGCGCACGTCGCCCATATGGCCCGCCATGCGCTTGTTCTTGAAGACCTTGCCGGGATCCTGGCGCTGACCGGTCGAGCCGTGGCTGCGGTGGGAGACCGAGACGCCGTGGGTCGCGCGCAAGCCGCCGAAATTGTGCCGCTTCATGACGCCCTGGAAGCCGCGGCCGATGCTGATGCCCGTGACATCCACGAACTGGCCGGGGATGAAATGCTCGACCGAGAGCTCGGATCCCACCTCGAGGAGCGCGTTCTTGTCGACGCGGAACTCCGCGAGCTTGCGCTTGGGCTCGACCTTCGCCTTGGCGAAATGGCCGCGCTGGGGCTTGGTCACGTTCTTGGTCTTGCGGGTGCCGACGCCGAGCTGGACCGCGTTGTAGCGGTCCCTCTCCTCGGTGCGCACGGCGACGACCTGGCAGTTATCGACCTTGAGCACGGTCACGGGCACGTGGTTGCCCTCCGCGTTGAACACGCGGGACATCCCGAGCTTCTGGGCGATGAGACCGGTACGCATGGGTGTCGCCTCAGCTGTTCAGCTTGATGTCGACGTCGACGCCGGCGGCGAGATCGAGCTTCATCAGCGCGTCCACGGTCTGCGGGGTCGGCTCGATGATGTCGAGCACGCGCTTGTGGGTGCGGATCTCGAACTGCTCGCGCGACTTCTTATCGATGTGGGGCGAGCGCAGCACGGTGAAGCGCTCGATCCGCGTCGGCAGCGGGATGGGTCCGCGCACCCGCGCGCCCGTGCGCTTGGCCGTGTTCACGATCTCGCTCGTCGACTGGTCGAGCACGCGATGATCGTACGCCCTGAGGCGGATCCGGATATTCTGATTGTCGATCGCCATCGGGCGTGCTCCTAAACCTTACTTTATGATATCGGCAACGACGCCGGCGCCGACGGTCTTGCCGCCCTCGCGGATGGCGAAGCGCAGGCCCTTCTCCATCGCGATGGGGGCGATCAGCTCCACCTCCATCGAGATGTTGTCCCCGGGCATCACCATCTCCGTGCCCTCGGGCAGCTTGATCGTCCCCGTCACGTCCGTGGTCCGGAAATAGAACTGCGGCCGGTAGTTCGAGAAGAACGGCGTGTGCCGACCGCCCTCCTCCTTGGTGAGCACATAGGCCTCGCACTTGAAGTTCGTGTGCGGCGTGATCGAGCCCGGCGCCGCCAGTACCTGGCCCCGCTCCACCTCCTCGCGCTTCGTGCCCCGCAGGAGCGCCCCGATGTTGTCGCCCGCCTCGCCCTGGTCCAGCAGCTTGCGGAACATCTCAACGCCCGTCACCACCGTCTTGATCGTGGGTTTCAACCCCACGATCTCGATCTCGTCGTTCACCTTCACGATCCCGCGCTCCACACGCCCCGTCACCACCGTGCCACGGCCCGAGATCGTGAACACGTCCTCGATCGGCATCAGGAACGGCTGGTCCTTGTCGCGCTTGGGCTGCGGGATCGCGGCATCCACCGCATCCATCAGCCGCAGGATGCTGTCGTGCCCCATCTCCTTGTTCTTCTCCTCCAGCGCCATCAGCGCCGAGCCCCGCACGATCGGGATCGTGTCGCCAGGGAATTGATACTTCGAGAGCAGCTCGCGAACCTCCAGCTCCACCAGGTCCAGAAGCTCGGGGTCGTCCACCATGTCCACCTTGTTCAGGTAGACCACGATCGCCGGCACCCCCACCTGGCGCGCCAGCAGGATGTGCTCGCGCGTCTGCGGCATCGGGCCGTCCGCCGCCGACACCACCAGGATCGCGCCGTCCATCTGCGCCGCACCCGTGATCATGTTCTTCACGTAGTCCGCATGGCCCGGGCAGTCCACGTGCGCGTAGTGCCGGTTCTTGGTCTGGTACTCCACATGCGCGGTCGAGATCGTGATGCCCCGCGCCTTCTCCTCCGGCGCCTTGTCGATCTGGTCGTAGGCCGTGTACGTCGCACCCCCGGTCTCCGCCAGCACCTTCGTGATCGCCGCCGTCAGCGACGTCTTCCCATGGTCCACGTGACCAATCGTCCCGATGTTGCAATGCGGCTTCGTCCGCTCAAACTTCGCCTTCGCCATGGGTC
>DATNIT010000245.1:0-6364 GCA_035604335.1 Allostellaceae bacterium
CGCGGCGCTCAGCGGTCCGCTGCTCGAGAAGGCGAAGCGGGCGGCGGGCAAGGCGGCGGAAAAATAGGGCATCGCAAATGCCCGGTGCGGCCTTATCCTCAGGGCAACGCTGGGACGGAGTCATCGCATGACGCCACGCGATCCGAGCCAAGACGCGATCCTCGCCGCGCTCAACGAGGAGCTCGCATCGGTCCATCTCGAGGGCCATTGGCAGCTCTCGGGCGCCGTGCTCGCCGACGAGCCGCGCCCCCTCGCACCGGCCAATCTCTGGCGTTGGGAAGATATCCGCCGTCTGCTGTTGCGCGCCGGCGAGATACGCGCGCTCGATGGCGGCGCGGGACGCCGGACTGTTCGGCTGTGCATGCCGGGTCTCGACCAGAAATGGGCGACTCGGACGATCCACGCGTCCTTTCAGCTCGTGAAGCCGGGCGAGACGGCCGAGGCGCACCGGCACAGCCTCGGCGCGCTTCGCTTCGTCGTCGAGGGGAGCGGCGGCCACACGACGGTCGACGGCGAGAAATTTGTCATGGAGCCGGGCGATCTCGTCCTGACGCCGCAATACACCTGGCACGATCACGGCAATGACAGCGACACGCCGATGATCTGGATCGACGGCCACGACGGTCCGCTGACCCTCGCGCTCAACGCAGCGTTCTTCGAGCGCTTCTCCGCCCCGTCGCAGCCGATCCTGCACGACGACCGCTTCACGCGGCGCCGCACGGGGGCGCTGCGGC
This sequence comes from Allostellaceae bacterium, assembly GCA_035604335.1. Taxonomy (GTDB): domain Bacteria; phylum Pseudomonadota; class Alphaproteobacteria; order ATCC43930; family CGMCC-115725; genus DASZHJ01. The sequence goes on from DATNIT010000245.1 coordinate 735, forward strand.
CGCGCGGCATCGAAAGGAGGCCGGGCGGTTATCCCTTCATATACAAGTGGCGCGACGCGCTGACTCTTCTAGCGGAGCCCGACTCCGCGGACTGGGATCCGCATGAAGGATTCGTGCTCGATTACGTCGATCCCGTGACCGGCGGCTATACGCTGCCGACGATCGCCTGCCGGCTGCATCGTCTCACGGCCGGCCGCTCGACCCTGCGCCAGCGCGAGACCAGCAGCCGCATTTATCACGTGGTGCAAGGAGCTGGCCGGACCGTCGCGCAGGACAAGGTTCTAAATTGGCGGCCCAGCGACACCTTCGTCGTTCCGGGCTGGTCCTGGAGCGAGCATCAGGCCGACGAGGACGCCGTTCTCTTCGCGATGCGCGACGAGCCTATCTTGCAGGCGGTTTGTCTTTTCCGCCGCGAGCGCGCGGGCGAGAATGCGCCCGCAATCGGCGTCTGAGGCCGGCCGATGCGTGAGCAGCATATGAGCCACGCATGACCACACGAACGTCGCGGATGCAGAACGAGAACCGGTTCAAGCTCGGCCTCTTCGGGATGAACTGCTCCGGCTCGTTCGCAACCACGGCGCCCGAGCGATGGGATGCGAGCTGGGAAGACAATCTCGCTGCGGCGCGGCTCGCCGACGAGGCCGGCCTCGAATTCCTCCTGCCCATCGCCCGGTGGCAAGGCTATGGCGGCGTCACTGACCGGCAAGGGACGAGCTTCGAGACGCTGACCTGGGCATCGGCTCTCCTTGCCGCGACCACGGACATCGTCACATTCGCCACCGTGCATGTGCCGCTCGTCAATCCCGTGTTCGCGGCGAAAGCGGTGGTCACCGCCGATCACGTCGGGCAAGGCCGTTTCGGCCTCAATGTCGTCTCGGGATGGAACAGCGACGAATTCAATATGTTCGGGGTCGCGCTGCGCGAGCATGACGAGCGCTACGCCTATTCCGTAGAATGGCTCTCGATCGTGAGGCGCATGTGGTCGGAGACGGCGCCCTTCGACCATCACGGCACGTACTTCCATCTGGAGAACGTCTCGGGCAAGCCCAAGCCCTGGGGTGGCGGTCGCCCGCTACTGATGAGCGCGGGCTCATCGCCCGCTGGGCGCGCTTTCGCCGCGCGTCATGCCGATTGCCTCTTCATGGTCGTCGTCGATATCGAGACGCTCGCCGCCGAGACCGCTTCGGTGCGCGCGGCGGCGACCGACCACCCGGTCGGCGTCTATGCGAGCGGGCATTTGCTGTGCCGCCGCACGCCGCAAGAGACGCGAGACTATTACCACTATCTCGTTCATGAGAAGGGGGATTGGGAGGCGGCCGAGCAGGCGATCGCCAAGCGCACGGCGGGCGGATCGCACTCCATCCCGCCCGAGCGCATGCAGCACATGAAGGAGCGGTTCATCAGTGGCGGTGGCACGTTTCCGATCATCGGCAGCTATGACGAGGTCGCGGACACGTTCGCGCGTCTCGCCGCTGCCGGGCTCGACGGCATGGCCATAGCGGTCGTCAATTACGTGAGGGAGATGCCGGTGCTTCGCGAAGAGATTCTGCCGCGCTTGGAGCGGCTGCGCCTCAGGCAAGGGAAGGCATGAGGGCGCGTGCTGGGTGGGCCTCGACGTAGGCGGGGCGCCCTGGCACTATCAAGACCTCTGTGGGGGAGACGATCATGGCCAACCTTAAGCTCACCTTTGTGTCCCAAGATTACGAGCACACGCGCGCGCTGTTCGACGGCCGCGTGAAAGTGGACGGCATCGACCTCTCGCACATGGACCTTTTCCCATCGATCACCTTCCACCGCATGGTCGGAGGACGCGAATTCGAGTTCACCGAGATGGCGATGACGCTCTATGTCAGCACGCTCGATCTCGACGACCGCCCCTTCGTCGCCTTGCCGATATTCCCGGTGCGCACCTTCCGCCACTCGGCGATCTATGTGAGCACCAAGTCCGGCATTCGCGAGCCCAAGGACTTGATCGGTCGCAAGATGGGCGAATTCTATTTCTATGGGCATGACGCCGGCATCTGGGCCAAAGGCGCGCTGAGCTCGGAATACGGCGTCGCCCATGACAGCTATTCGCAATATTTCTATGGCGGCATCGCCCATGCGACGCCGCCCCTGCCGTGGCTTCCTTCGAAGCCGCCGGCGCATATCCGCGGCGAGCATATCGGTACGACGCGCACGCTCGACGCAATGCTGGATGCGGGCGAGATCGACGCCCTCATCGGCCCGGTGACGCCGCCCTCGATCCTCAAGGGCGCCAAGACCGCGCGGCGCCTGTTCGAGGATTACGAGACGGTCGAGCGCGCCTATTTCCGCAAGACCGGCATCTTCCCGATCATGCACACCGTGGTGCTGCGTCGCGACGTCTACGAGAAGAACCCTTGGATTGCGCGCGCGCTCTACCAGGGATTCCGCGACGCCAAGAACATTTCGTTGGCGCGATACAGCAGCAACACCTTCAACAATCACACCATCTTCAGCTTGCCCTGGATCACGCCGCATGTGGTCTCGGTACAGGCCGACATGGGCAAGGATTGGTGGCCTTATGGCGTCGCCGCCAACCGCATGGTGCTCGACGCCTTCCTCACCTATCATCACGAGCAGGGACTCTCGAAGCGGCGCTATACGCCGGAGGACATGTTCGTTCCGGAAACGATGGCCGCGGACGACGCGGCCGAAGCAGGCCAGGCCATCCCGGTCGCGATCTGGCAAGAACGTTGATGTCCGACGCCATGGCCGCCGCGACGCTCGCCTCCGGCGACGAGGTGGTGGCCCGCTTCGAGCGCGTTCCCTTCACGCCGCTCCATGGCCGGATCATGGCGGTGCTGGGATTGGGGACCTTCCTCGATTCCTACGACCTCCTCGCTATCGGCAGCGCGCTCGCGGTCATTTTCCGAACGCTGCACATCGATTTCGTCGACACCGGGCTCCTCATCAGCGTCGCCTTCATCGGCCAGATTATCGGCGCCGTTCTTTTTGGACTTGTGAGCGAGGTGTGGGGCCGCAAGACCGGCTTCATCACGGCGCTCGTCATCATGGGCCTGTTTAGCATCGCCTCGGCCTTCGCCTGGAATTTCCAGAGCCTTGCGTTAGCGCGCGCTCTGCTCGGGATCGGGCTCGGCGGCGAGGCGCCGATTGCCGGCGCGATGATGACCGAGCTGTTGCAGCGCAAAAACCGCGGCCGGTACTTCCTGATCTATCAAAGCCTGTTTCAGTGGGGCAGCCTGCTGACGCCGCTCATCGGCTTCGGGCTGATCTCGGTCATCGGGCCCGACCAGGGCTGGCGCTGGCTTCTGGGCATCGGCGCACTGCCGCTCGTCATCGCGCTCGCCGCCCGCTGGCTGCTGCCGGAATCAATTCGCTGGCTCGCCGCCAAGGGGCGAGTAGGCGAGGCGGAGGCGATCGTGACGCGCTTCGAGCAGTCCGCCGCGGCGTCGGGTCGGACGCTCTCCGCGGCCGAGCCCCGCGCACAGGGCGAGATGCGGTGGACGCGGTTCGGCGAGCTGTTCCACGCGCCGTATCGTCGGCGCACGGCGCTGTGCTGGCTGCACTGGTTTCTCACATACATCATCGTGGCCGGCGTGGTGAGCTGGCTGCCGAGCCTGTTCGTTCGGCTCGGCCATCTTTCCGCCAGCGAGAGCCTGCTCGCGGCCGTGGGGGTCAACGTCATCGCGGTGGTGACGTGCTATCTTGGCGCTTGGTTCGCGGATCGGATCGGGCGGCGCAAGCTGTTCATCATCAGCTATGCCGGGATGGCCTTGGGCGCCGCCATCGGCCTCTTGGAGGTCGGCGTCCTTCAACTCCAGGGCTGGGTCCCTTACTTCGTAGCCGCGAACGTGCTGGAGGCCTTCCTCGTCATCAACGCAACAGGTTGTTATCTCTACACCGCGGAGCTCTATCCGACCCGCATGCGCGCTTGGGGAACGTCGTCCGGACGCGCCGTGTCGCTGGTCGCCAGCGTCATCGGGCCGATCTCGGTCGGGTCGCTCCTCGCCAGCTCCTTGGGCGCGGGCGGCATGTTCGGGATGTTCCTTGTTGCGGCGCTTCTTGGCGTCTGCGTCATTTTGTGGCTCGGCATCGAGACCAAGGGCCTCGCGCTCGAAGAAATCTCGACCTGAGGTCGTTGTCCGTCGGCCGGACTCACGCCGCCCATTCGCTCCCTTCCGGAATGTTCTCGGCGTAGACCTCGAGCCAATCCATGTCCGCCGGAGCGACGATGTAGCCGCTCCAGACATCCCGAAACGCCTCGGGCCGATCAAGGCCCGGCGGCGCCGTTCCGTGCTCTTTGAGGGCCTGAGCCGCGGCAAGCATGCGCCGGCGCATGCGCGCGACTAGAACGTCGCTCGGCACCAGGGTTTCTTCGTCGTGGTCGACCACCAGACCCATGCTCTCGGTGATTGCCGTGTCCTGGATGTCGAGCCCCTCGATGCCCGAGAAGCTCTCGCTGCGTTGCACCTCGCGGTCGATCAGGTGGTCGTTTTCACGGTTCGCCCTGAGCCGCCAGCGCCCATACCAATCGGTCGTGTTCGGAAGGAACTCGTAATCGTAGGTGAGGCCCCGTTGCGGGATCGGACGACGGGTCGCCCGAGGGCTGCGCGAGATGCTGAACGTATCCGTCGTGATCGAGAAGTACATTGTGTGCGTCGCATCCATCGGAACCCACGCGCGCAGAATGGCCTCCGACCCGAGCGGACAGGGCGGCACCTGGGAAAAGAAGGGAAAGAGAAACTGTGTGAAGCGCCAATAGGTCTTGCCTGGCTCCGCGGGCCGGTATGCGCCCGCCATGACGCCATAGGGCGTGTCGACAACCTTGTACTCGGGCGTCCGGTTGATGAACCCAACCGTTTCCGGCACGCCCTCCGGCAGTTGCTCCGGCGTCACGCCGGTATGAAGGAAGCCGGCATGCGACGTGTCGAGATCGCCCTCGAGCGCCTGCAGATAATTGCACTCTCGCTGCATGCACCAGATGCTGATGCGGCTCTGCGGCACGTGGAAGACCGGGTGATCGGGGAAAGGCGGCGGTGCGGCGGCGCGGCCCATATAAGCCCAAACCACGCCGACCCGCTCCTCGGTCGGGTAGGCTTTGACATGCACCTTATCCTTGACGGACTGGTGCGGCGGCAGATTGGGCATGTCGAGACAGCTTCCGTCGGTCGCGAACTTCCAGCCGTGATAGGCACAGCGGATGCCGCCATCTTCGTTTCGTCCGTAAAAAAGTGACGCGCAGCGGTGCGGACAGCGATGGTTCATAAGCCCGATATTTCCGGCGCTCGAACGGAACGCGATCAGCTCCTCGCCGAGAAGTTTGACGCGCAGCGGCGCGCCGTCCGCCTGGAGCTCCGACGACATCGCCACCGGGATCCAGTATTGCCGGAACAACTCGCCAGCCGGCGTGCCTGCGCCGACCCGCGTTAAAGTCTGCGTGTCTTTCATGGCCAAAAAATGCAATTGCCGCGGCCCAATGTCAATCACATCGCGGAATCCCCGGTGGCGCGGACAATGCGCAGCCGAGCATGTCAGCGCGGTCCAGGTGCTACAGGAGGCGACGCATTGATCATGGAGCGCAACGTGCATGAACGAACCGTGCGAGAAACGGAAAGCTACGTGGCTGCCCGGAGCGCGAATTAATT
>DATNIT010000246.1:0-2615 GCA_035604335.1 Allostellaceae bacterium
CGATCGGGCTGATGCAGTCGAAACACCATTCGGAGCGCGCAGCTACCGGCTTGCCGTCGATGAGCGCAAAGCCGCCGGGTCGCACTGCCTGGGCCCGGGCATGCCAAAGCTCTGCATCCTTATCCCGCGCCTTCGAGTTCACGGATAGGACTATAGCGCAACGCAGAAGGTTCGGATCCTGCGTTATGGAGCGGGGAGCGTCATCGTTCGTATCGATTGCGCTCCCCGCTCTACGCCTGCACGGGCGTCAGTCGCTACAGCGCCGCGGCATCGGTCTCCCCGGTACGGATGCGAACGACGCGCTCGAGAGCGCTGATAAATATCTTACCGTCGCCAACCTTGCCGGTTTTAGCGGTATTTACGATCGCGTCGACCACCTGGTCGACCTGCTCCGAGCGGACCGCGACCTCGAGACGCGATTTGGGCACGAAATCGACCGTGTACTCAGCGCCGCGGTAAAGCTCGGTGTGGCCGCGCTGCCGGCCAAATCCCTTGATCTCGGTCACGGACATGCCGGAGACGCCTAGCGCTGTTATCGCCGCGCGCACGTCATCCAGCTTGAATGGTTTGATGATGGCAGTGATCAGTTTCATGGCCCACTCTCCCGATGATTATTCGATGCTTTCGCCGTGTTGCGAGATGTCGAGACCCTGCCGCTCCTCATCCGCGGTAACGCGCAGGCCGATTGTGAGGTCGATCAGCTTGAGGATGATCATGCTCATGACGAAGCTCCAGATCAGCGTCGCAGCCACGCCGCGCAGCTGCAACAGGACGCTGCCGTCGGCTCCGCTGATCTCCTTGCTGACCAGCGCGCCGGTGAGCAGCGCACCGACGATACCGCCGATGCAGTGCACGCCGAAGGCATCGAGCGAATCGTCGTAGCCGAGGGCCTTCTTGACCGAGGTCGAGGCGATGAAGCAGATCACGCCCGCCGCGGCGCCGATGATGACTGAGGAGCCCGGACCGACGAATCCAGACGCGGGGGTGATCGCCACGAGGCCAGCTACGGCGCCGGACGCGATGCCAAGCACGCTCGGCTTACCCTTGACTGCCCACTCCGTGAACATCCAGGCGAGCGCAGCCATAGCCGTCGCGATCTGTGTTACGGCGAACGCCATGCCGGCGCGTCCGTCGGCCGCCACGGCCGAACCAGCGTTGAAGCCGAACCAGCCCACCCACAGCAGCGAGGCGCCGACCACGGTCAAGGCCAGGTTGTGCGGCGGCATGGCCTCTTTGCCGAAGCCCTCGCGCTTGCCGAGCATCAGCGCCGTGGCCAGACCCGCGATACCGGCGTTGATATGCACCACGGTGCCGCCGGCGAAGTCCAGCTGTGTGGCTGCGAGCCAGCCGGATGGCTCCCACATCCAGTGCGCGACCGGGCAGTACACGACCAGCAACCATGCCCCCATGAACCACAGCATCGCTGAGAATTTCATGCGCTCGGCGAATGAGCCGCAAATCAGGGCCGGGGTAATGATCGCAAAGGTGGCCTGGAACATGGCGTAAACGGTTTCCGGGATCGTGAGGCCCAGGTGCGACACGCTAAGCTTCGTCGCATCGTGCATGTAGACGACGCCATTCATGAGGACACGCCCGAAGCCGCCCAGATAGGGCGTACTGCCTGGTGTAAACGCCAGCGAGTAACCCACGGCCCACCATAGAATGGTCACCAGACAGGTGATTGCAAAGCTCTGCATGAGCGTGGCCAGGATGTTCTTCTTGCGGACCATGCCGCCGTAGAACAGCGCGAGGCCCGGGATGGTCATCATCAGGACCAGCGCGGTGGAGGTGAGCATCCAGGCCGTATCCCCGGAGTTGACATCCGAGAACTTCACGATGGTCGGTTCGGTCGGGCGGGTGCTGCGGCTGGCGCCGCAGCGGGAGCCGCCGCTGTCTCCGCACTCGCCGCGGGTGCCGCTGCCGGCGGTGCTTCATCCGCCGACGATTTGACCGGATGAATGGCCAACGCGACCGCCAGCAGCAAAACTGCCAGCGCCCCCATCAGCCGCCGCGCCGTCAACCAGCCGTGTTTCCTAGCTTTCAGATCATTTTGCATGACTTGCAACTCCCAGCTTCTATTTCAAGTTGTCCTGCGGCTGCGGTTCCGGTCATTCCGGCTGCCGTCAGACGCTGTAATACATATCGAACTCGACCGGATGAGTGGTCATGCGCAGGCGCGTGACCTCCTGCATCTTGAGCCCGATATAGGCGTCGATCACATCGTCGGTGAACACCCCGCCACGCTTGAGGAATTCGCGATCCTTATCGAGCGCCTCGAGCGCCATATCGAGCGAATGGCAAATGGTGGGGATGTGCTTGGCCTCTTCGGGTTCCAGATCGTACAGATCCTTGTCGGTCGGCTCGCCCGGATGCATTTTGTTCTGGATGCCGTCGAGGCCTGCCATCATCATCGCCGCGAAGGCGAAATAAGGATTGGCGCTGGAATCCGGGAAGCGCACTTCGATACGCCGCGCCTTCGGGCTCGACACCCACGGCACGCGGATCGAGGCCGAGCGGTTGCGCGCCGAGTAGGCCAGCATCGTGGGCGCCTCGAAGCCGGGCACCAGCCGCTTGTAGCTGTTGGTGGTGGCGTTGGTCAGCGCATTGACGGCCGA
>DATNIT010000247.1:0-3539 GCA_035604335.1 Allostellaceae bacterium
CAGGTCGTGCTCTTTCTCGACGCCGTTCTTGCCGATGCGGAAATCCGGCAGCTCCAGAAGAGGATCGCCGGTCAACTCCTTCTCCGACACGGGCGCCACGTACCCGATCACGTGCGAGGCCATGTCCCCCAGCGGATAGTCGCGGGTCAGCCCCTGCTCGATCGACACGCCCACCAGGTCCGGCGTGTTCACTTCGATGCGGGACATCTCGTCCCAGCTGAGGTTCTCGCGGATCGCGATGGGCACGAAGCTGTGCTTACGCTTGATCTCGCGCAGCACGCGGCGGCGATCGGACTCGCTCATGGGGACCAGCACCGCCACCGCATCCAGGGTGGCATCGACATTGGCGACCTGGTCCGCGATCAGTGAGACGCGATAGTTCTGGCGGTTGGTGGCGAGCGGAACGCCGAAGCGGTCGACGATGCGGCCCCGCGGCGGCGCCAGCAGGCGCAGATTGATGCGTTGCTCGTCCGCCAGAGTCGCGTACTTGTCCTGTTGAACGATCTGCAGCTGGTAGAGGCGTCCTGCCAGCAGCGCGAACAACAGGCCCTGGCCGCCGGCCACCAGCGCCGCCCGGCGCGTCCACAGCTTGAGCCGCTTGTTGTCCCGTTGCTGCATCTCAAGCTCGCATGAGGAGCGTGCGCTGGACCCGCGTGAGCAGGTAGCTCACGACGGGGTAGACCGCCACGGTGAGCACGCCCTGGAACAGGAACGCCCGCACGTCCAACACCATACCATAGAAGAGGCTCGCCACGCCCCACTGAAGCACCGCCGCAGCCGCCGAGACCACCAGGAAGCCCAGCCAGATCACGGTGAAGCGGCGCATCACCAGGTGCTCCCTCTGGCCCAGCACCAAGGCATAGGCGAGCAGCAACACCAGGGACGACATGCCGAGCGGCGCCCCCTCGAGCAGGTCGGCCAGCAACCCGGCCGCGAACACGACCGCGAAGGGCAGCAGGTCCGGGCGATACAGCGTCCAGTAATAGATCGCCATCAGCGCGAAGAACGGGCTCGCCGTGGTGAAAGCCGGGAGGTGCGCAGGCACGACCGAGGCCATGACGCAGACCACCACGGTGAGCACAGGCCCCAGCCGATTGATCAGGCCGATGTCGCGCTGGACCAGGACGAGCTTCATGGGCTTGCCTACTGCCGCGTATCGATGTCGGGGTCGACGGCGCGGCGGGCGCCGCGGGGCGCCTTGGCCGCGGGGATCACACTTTGCGGCAGCACGGCGGCACCAAGGCCGAAATCGACGATCCGGACGTATTCCAGGTGCGTGAGCTCGGCCTCGGGCTCCACCCGGACCACCCCACCGTCGATCGACGAGACCGCGCCCACCGGCAGGCCCGGCGGGAAGATGCCACCGCTCCCCGCGGTCACCACGTGGTCGCCGACCTGGATCGCACTCTTCTCGGGAAGGTAAAGCAGCCGCGGCCGGCTGGTGTTGTCGCCCGCCAGTACCGCCCGCTCGCGGGTGTCCTCGATCACCACGGGCACGCGCGAGTTCAGATCCGTCAGCAGGAGCACGCGGGAGGCGCGGCTGCCGACCTCGGTCACCCGGCCCGCGACGCCTTCGCCCCCGAGCGCCGCCTGGCCGCGCTCGACACCCTGGCGGTCGCCCACGTCGATCAGCACGTTGCGCAGGAAGGCGCCGCCGGAGTTCGCGATCACCCGTCCCGTGATGTAGCCCCGCACGCCCTGTGGCTCGAAGTGCAGCATCTGCCTTAGCTCCTCGTTCTCGCTCTCGAGGCGCTGCGCCAAATCCTGCCATTGCAGGAGTCGGGCGTTCTCCTCGCGGAGTCGCTGGTTCTCCTCATAGACCGTGAAGTGGTCCTCGAACCGCCGCACGCCGGAGGCGGCGAGGTTGATCGGCTTCGCGATGGCCTCGAAGACCGGCGCGAAGATATCGTTGAGGTCGGTGCGGAAACGCTCGATCAGGAGGATGTCGGCCTTGCCGAGCACGATCAGCCCGGCGGACACGAGGACGAGGAACGGCAGCGCCAGGCGCTGTGCGGCTGCTCGCATGGGCATCGACAGACGCGACATGGATCCCGACCGCTCTGCTCTTACCTACCTCTACTACCCGGCGCGCCCAGCCTCGGGCGGCCCCTAATCAATACATGCTGATCAGCACGCTCTTCAGCGACTTCTCCTCGAGCGCCCGACCGGTACCCAACGCCACGCAGGACAGCGGATCATCGGCGATCGAGACCGGCAACCCGGTTGCATGGCGCAACACGTAATCGAGATTAGAAAGCAGCGCGCCGCCGCCGGTCAGCACGATGCCCTTGTCGACGATATCGGCGGCGAGCTCGGGCGCGGTGTGCTCGAGCGCCACTTTCACCGCCTCGACGATGGCTCCCACGGGCTCCGCGAGGCTTTCGGCGATCTGCCGCTCGGTGATGACGATCTCCTTGGGCACGCCGTTCATGAGATCGCGGCCCTTGATCTCCATGGTGCGGCCCTCGCCGTCCGCCGGCATGCAGGCCGAGCCAATCTCCTTCTTGATGCGCTCGGCGCTGCTCTCGCCCACCAGGAGATTATGATTGCGGCGGATGTAGGCGATGATCGCCTCGTCCATCTTGTCGCCACCCACCCGGACCGATCGGGAATAGACGATGCCGCCGAGCGCCAGCACCGCGACCTCGGTGGTGCCGCCGCCGATGTCCACGACCATCGACCCCGTGGGCTCGCTGACCGGGAGCCCGGCGCCGATCGCCGCCGCCATCGGCTCCTCGATGAGGTAGACGCGGCGGGCGCCCGCGCTCTCGGCGGATTCCTGGATGGCGCGCCGCTCCACGGCGGTCGAGCCGGAGGGCACGCAGACGATGATCATTGGGCTCGCGAAGCTGCGCCGGTTGTGCACCTTGCGGATGAAATGCTTGATCATCTCCTCGGCGACCTCGAAATCCGCGATGACGCCGTCGCGCAGAGGCCGGATCGCCTGGATGTAGCCGGGCGTGCGGCCGAGCATCATCTTGGCCTCGTCGCCCACCGCCAAGACCTGCTTCTTGCCCTTCACATTGGCGATTGCGACCACGGAGGGCTCGTTGAGAACGATTCCGCGGCCCTTGACGTAAACCAGCGTATTTGCCGTTCCGAGATCGATTGCCATATCCGCGGACAGCAGCCCGAACAACCTTCCGATCATTTTTGCTTTAGTTTTCCTGTGCTTCTGTTTTGCACGTCCGCCACTTTACTCCGATAGAGAGAAGGGGCGGCTTGGGAGCCACCCCCTCCGCGTCGTCCTAGGCCGTCATCGCGGCAGGCGCTGTCTTCGCCCGCTTGGTCATAAGCTTGTTGAGCGCATGAAGATAGGCCCGAACCGAGGCAACCAGCGTGTCGGGATCGGAGCCCTGTCCGTTCACGCTCTTGCCATTCTCCTCCAGACGTACCGTGACCTCGGCCTGCGCGTCTGTGCCCGCCGTCACAGCACCCACCTGGAACAGCTGGAGCTTCGCGGTGTGGGGCACGATCTCCTTGATTGCATTGAAGCTCGCGTCGATCGGGCCGTTGCCGGTCACCCTCGCGTACTTCAT
>DATNIT010000248.1:0-12610 GCA_035604335.1 Allostellaceae bacterium
TGACCAAGGGACTAAAATTGGATGCGCCAGCCGCCATGAATGCCCTCCCCGCCTCCGTCGGCGACACCCTAGCCCTGCTCGGCAGTGCCGATTACATCGCCGACCGCTCTCTGGCGACGGCGGTGCACCTGGCCTTGCATCTGAAGCGGCCATTGTTCCTCGAAGGCGAAGCTGGGGTCGGCAAGACCGAGATCGCCAAGGTTCTGTCCGAGACATTGGAGCGCCGGCTCATCCGTCTGCAATGCTATGAGGGGCTCGACGTTTCCTCGGCGGTCTATGAGTGGAATTATCCCCGCCAGATGATCGAGATTCGCCTGGCCGAGGGCGGCGCCGAAAGCAAGGACACGATCGAGGACGAAATCTTCTCCGACCGCTTCCTGATCAAGCGGCCGCTCCTGCAGGCGCTCGAGCCCGGCCTCGCGGGCGCGCCGGTGCTGCTCATCGACGAACTCGACCGCACCGACGAGCCCTTCGAGGCGTACCTTCTGGAGGTGCTGTCGGATTTCCAGATCACCATCCCCGAGATGGGAACGATCAAGGCCGCCGAGCCGCCCATCGTCGTGATCACGTCGAACCGCACGCGGGAGATCCACGACGCCCTCAAACGGCGCTGCTTTTATTATTGGGTCGACTATCCCGACGCCGAGCGCGAGCTGGAGATCCTGCGCATCAAGGCACCGGGCGCCGCCGCGGCGCTCTCGCGCGAAGTCGTGGCCTTCGTGCAGAAGCTTCGCGCCATGGACCTCTTCAAGCTGCCGGGTGTGGCCGAGACCATCGACTGGGCCCATGCACTCACTCAGCTCGACGTCCTCGCGCTCACGCCCGAGGCGATCAACGATACGCTGGGCGTTCTGCTCAAGTATCAAGACGACATCGTGAAGGTGCAGGGCAGCGAAGCCACGCGGATCCTCGAGCAGGTGCGCGCCGAGCTCGCCGCGGCCCAATGAGCGCGCCCGCGGACGCACCTGCTTCCGGCCGGCTGCTGGAGAATCTCATGCATTTCGCGCGCGCGCTGCGCGCCGCGGGCTTGCCGGTCGGACCCGGCAAGCTGCTCGCGGCGGTGGAGGCGGTGCGCGCAGTGGGGCTCGAGAGCCGCAGCGATTTCTATTGGGCGCTCCACGCGGTGTTCGTGAACCGGCGCGACCAGCGCGAGCTCTTCGATCAGGCCTTTCACATCTTTTGGCGCAACCCACAGCTCCTGGAAAAAATGATGGGACTTCTGCTGCCGGAGATGCGCTCGCCGGATGCGCCCAAGGGCGAGGAGATGAGCCGGCGGCTCGCCGAGGCGCTGCATCCGGGCCACAGCGAGGCTCCCGAGCGCCCCCAGGAGAAGGAGATCGAGCTCGACGCCGCCATGACCTTTTCCGACCGCGAGCTTCTGCAGCGGATGGATTTCGAGCAGATGTCGGCGGAGGAGATCGCGCGCGCGAAGCAATTGATCCGGCGGATGACCATGCCGCTGATGGATGTGGGGACCCGCCGTTTCGAGCCGGATCCGCGCGGCGCGCGCGCGGACATGCGGGCGACCCTACGCGCGGCACTGCGCTCGGGCGGACTCATCACGCTCAAGCGCAAGAGCCGGCGGACGCGGCCGCCACCCCTGGTCATTCTCTGCGACATATCCGGCTCGATGAGCCGCTACAGCCGGCTGTTCCTGCACTTCATGCACGCCGTCACCAACGACCGCGACCGCGTCTACACCTTTCTGTTCGGGACACGGCTCACGAACGTCACCCGCTTCCTGCGGTACCGCGACATCGACATCGCGCTCGACAAGGTCGCCGGCGTCGTCGAGGACTGGTCGGGCGGCACGCGGATCGGTCAATGCCTCGCCGAGTTCAATCGACGCTGGTCGCGCCGGGTTCTGGCCCAGGGTGCCGTGGTGCTGTTCATCACCGACGGGCTCGACCGCGACGCCGGAGCGGGGCTTGGCCTGGAGATGGACCGACTGCACAAGTCATGCCGGCGCCTGATTTGGCTGAACCCCCTGTTGCGCTACGAGGGGTTCGCGCCTAAATCCCTTGGGATGAGGGCAATCCTGCCCTATGTCGACGAGTTCCGTCCGGTCCATAACTTGGAAAGCTTAGGCGAGTTGGTGAGCGCGCTGAGCCGGCCGGCGCCTCGCCGGCTCGACGCCGCCGCCGCCTGGCGCGAGCGAGGAGAAGCAGCATGAGCGATAGCGACGAAATCTTGCAGCAAGCGGCGGACTGGAAGGATCAGGGCAAAGGCGTGGCGCTCGCCACCGTGGTCACCACCTGGGGGTCGTCGCCGAGGCCCGTGGGCGCCAAGCTCGCCGTCGACCAGGACGGCAAGTTCGTTGGCTCCGTGTCCGGCGGCTGCGTCGAGGGTGCCGTGATCGGTGAGGCGATCGCGGCGATCGCGGACGGAAAGCCGCGGCTGCTCGATTTCGGCGTGAGCAACGAGCAAGCCTGGGAGGTCGGCCTCGCCTGCGGGGGCAAGATTCAGATCTTCGTGGAGCGCGTGGAATGAATCGCGCCTTCCTCACTCGTGCGCTCGCGGTCAGCCGCGCCGGCCGACCCGCCGCTCTCGTCACACACCTGAAGTCTGGTCAGCACGCTCTCGTCGACGGTGCCGGCATCGACGGCGACCTCCGCATCGATGCCACGGCGCTCGCGGCGGTTCACGTGGCGATCCGCGACGATCGCAGCACCACCGTGGAGACGCCGGACGGGCGTCTCTTCGTCGAGGTGTTCAACCCGGTGCTGCGGCTGATCGTCGTCGGCGCCGTTCATGCTGCCCAACCCCTGGCGCGTATGGCCGCGATCGCAGGCCATGCGGTCACCATTGTCGATCCCCGCAGCGCGTTCGCGACAGCGGAGCGCTTTCCTGGGGTCGACCTCTGCGCGGAGTGGCCGGACGAAGCGATGCCGCGCCTGAAGCCCGATCGGCGCACGGCCATCGTTACCCTCACCCACGATCCCAAGATCGACGACCCCGCCCTCACGGTGGCGCTGAAGTCGGAGGCGTTCTACGTCGGCGCCCTCGGCTCGAAGCGCACGCATGCCGGCCGCTGCCAGCGCCTCAAGGAGGCGGGGTTCGCCGATGCCGAGATCGCCCGCATCCACGGGCCGGTCGGACTTTCGATCGGAGCCCTGACGCCCGCCGAGATCGCCGTCTCGATTTTAGCCGAGATCACCCAGGTCCTGCGCGCCGACCGCATCAAGGAGCGCGCCGCCGCATGAAATTCGGCGCGGTCCCGGTCGCGGAATGCGCGGGAGCGATCCTTGCGCACAGCTTGAGAGTATCGAAGGGCGTCTTCAAGAAAGGGCGCATGTTGTCGGCTGCCGATGGCGCGGCCTTGGCCGCCGCCGGGTTCCGCACCGTCGTCGCGGCGCGGCTGGAGCCCGGCGATGTCGGCGAGAACGACGCCGCCGCGGAGCTCGCCAAGGCCGCCGCCGGCGATGGCGTAAGGGTCGCAGGCGCCTTCACTGGTCGCGCCAATCTGTTCGCGACGACGCACGGACTCGCCGTCATCGACCGCGCGTCCATCGACCGATTCAATCGCGTCGATGACACGCTCACGCTCGCCACCATCGAGCCGTACGCCGTCGTAGCCCCCGATCAGATGGTGGCGACCCTCAAGGTCATACCGTTCGCGGTAGCGCGCACGGCCGTGGACAAATGCCTCGCCGTCGCGAGGGAGACCGGCTCTCTGCTTCGCACAGCGCCGCTGCGCGCAAAGCGCGGTGCCCTCATTCAGACCCGGTTGCCGGGATTGAAGGAAACGATCCTCGACAAGACTGTTGCCACGACGCGGGAGCGCCTGGCGGCGCTCGGAAGCAGCTTGATTCAGGAAAGGCGATGCGATCACGCAACCGAGTCCCTGGTGCCGGAGATTGCCGCGGCAATCCAGGCTGGTGCGGAGCTCGTGCTGATCGCCGGTGCGTCGGCCATCGTCGACCGGCGTGACGTGATCCCCGCCGCGATCATCGCCGCCGGAGGCGCGATCGAGCATTTCGGTATGCCCGTCGACCCCGGCAATCTCATGTTGAAGGGACGCCTTGGCACGGTGCCCGTGCTGGGCCTGCCCGGTTGCGCCCGCTCTCCCAAGGTGAACGGCTTCGACTGGGTACTCCAGCGCCTGCTCGCCGACCTGCCAGCAGGTCCTCGTGAAATCATGGGCATGGGCGTCGGCGGATTGCTCGCGGATATTCCGAGCCGGCCCCTGCCCCGCGCGCTTGCGACGCCGGAGGCGGGCGCCCTACCCGCCGCACCGCGCGCGCCGCGCATCGCCGCCCTCGTATTGGCCGCGGGCCAGTCGCGGCGCATGGGAACGCTCAACAAGCTGCTGATCGAGATCGACGGCGTCCCGATGGTGCGCCGCGTGGTGGAGATGCTGCGGCAATCCAAGGCCCGGTCGATCGTGGTGGTGACCGGCCACGAGCACGAGAAAGTCGCCGCGGTTCTGAAGGAGCTCCCGGTGACCCTCGTGAACAACCCCGATTTCGCGCAGGGCCTTTCCACCTCTCTCAAGGGCGGGATCGCCGCGCTCGACCCCAATATCGATGGCGCACTGATTTGCCTCGGTGACATGCCGCGGGTCAGCACGGCCGAGGTCGATCGCTTGATCGACGCCTTCAATCCCATCGAGGGCCGCGGCATCGTGGTGCCCACGCTGAACGGCAAGCGCGGCAATCCCGTGCTGTGGTCGAAGCGCTTCTTTGCGGAGATGCAGCAGGTCGCAGGCGACGTGGGAGCTCGGCACCTCATCGGCGCCTACCCCGAGATAGTGGCGGAGGTCGAGATGGCGGGCGACGGCGTGCTCACGGACATCGACACGCCCCAGGCGCTCGCCAAGCTCGCGGCATCGGGCGTTAAAGTCACGGCCTGAGTGGCGGCGTCGACCCGCCTAGCGGGCAATGCTGTCGCTTTCGCTACCGACGTGCTACTTCGGGCGGCGCGGGCAAGCGGAGGGGGATCCATGTCCGGTGTAGCGCGACGGGTGGTGTTGCTCGTGCTCATGGCGTCGGCACTGAGCCTGCCATGCGGTGTACGCGCGCAGATCCCGAATACTCAGGAAGAGCGGGAAGCCGTCTTCAAGAAGCTGCACTGGCAGCACGAAGGCACTTATCATCTCGCGGCCTCCAACAGCACGCTGAACTTGCCTGCGGATTATGTGCTGATCGACGGCGCCGACGCCCGGGCCTTTTATGAAGCGTCCAACGGCATCTCGGCGCCCAGCTCGCTCGAAGCCGTGGTGGCCCAGAGCGCGACTGGCAACATCGTGCTCTTCAAGACCATCCGCGAAGGCTATGTCCGCCTCGACGACTGGTCCGACGTCGACGCGGACGAGCTCCTACAGAGCATGAAGGACGGAACGGAGCAGGCGAACAAAGAGCGAGCCCAACACAACATGAAGCCGCTCACGATCGTGGGCTGGAAGCAGCGGCCGAACCTGGACGACGGGACGAAAATGGTGAACTGGACGATCGAGGCCAGGGAGGGAGACGAGCCGTTCGTGAACACGACCCAACTCAGGTTCGGCCGATACGGCTACGAGATGCTGACTTGGGTGGGCGACACCAAGGACGATGCAGCGCCGTTCCTGCAGAGCATGCAGGCGGCCTACGACTTCGATACCGGAGCTCAGTACGGCGACTTCAAGCCCAACGACAAGGTGGCCACTTACGGCATCGCCGCGTTGGTTGCGGGACTCCTCGGCGCCAAGGTGGCGGCGAAGCTGGGTTTCCTCGCGGTTGCGCTGGTATTCCTGAAGAAGGGGTGGATCATCGTCCTTGCGGCGTTCTCCGCGATCGGCGCGAGCCTCAGGCGTCTGCGCCGCCGGCGCGCGACCGCGCCCGTTTCTTCCGCGCCGCCGCCCCCTCCAGACGACGGTTCAGCTGCTTCCTGATAGCGTCTAGTGTCCCGCCCCTGAAATTCGTAAGACGAATTTCAGGGATAAGCGGGCCACTAATCTATTGAAGCTAGTGTGATTCAGATTCCGAAGTTCGCCTTGCGAACTTAGGAATCATCACACTAGGAGGCGCCGGGTTTATAGCGCATCTCGCCGATCTCGCTCTGGGCCTGGCGCTCGGGAATCAAATCCACGACGAAGGTGTCGCGCGACCAGAACGGACCCCGATACCAGTTCCTCAAGGATTCGATCTTGACGTAGCGCACGTCGCCGGCGCGCAGGTCGAGCGACTTGAACTGGTGGGGATAGATGCCCTGGCTGTCGACGCTGACGTGATACTCGCCGGGCGGCAAATCGCGGAATGAGATGCCGCCGGGCTCGGAGATATCCGCCGCCGCGTCGTTCAGGTAGATCAGGGGCCGTGACAGGCTCTCGTAGGGCTCCCAATCTCGGTAGAAATAAATCCGGGCGAGGCCCGACGCAACCGGCGCGACATTGACCGAGGTCATCGCGGGCTCGCTCACCCGGCCTTGGCAGGCTGCCAGCATGAAGCCGGCCAAGACCAGCACGATGGGCTTCAGGTTCCACATAGGCCCCTACCGGAGTCATTTCGAGTGAGGCAACCTTAGGCGCCTCCGCTCGAGGCCGCAACGGTGCCCCGGCTAGGTCTATGAGCCGCTCGGGTAGTATCGCTTCGAGGCGATGTCGCGCTGGCCGTCCGCGGGATCCACAAGCACGACTGCGAATGTGTCGGGATCGTAGAAGCTGTCTCCGCTGTTATAGCTCCTGATCGATTCGACCTTCGCGTAGATGGTCTGGCCGGCAGCCGCCGTTACGGTCTTATCCTGGTCCGGGTAGAACGTGTTGCTGCGAACGGCGATCAAATACCGGCTTGGAGGTACGTCTCGGTAGAACACGCCCCCCGGCTCGGAGATACCGGCGACGTCCCCGTTCAAGGTGACGTACGGGCGGCCCATGCTCTCATAGGGCTCGTAGTCCCGGTAAAAGAAGATCCGGGCGCGGTCCGGTGGCGCAGGCGGCAGCTGAGCCGCGACCTGCGCAAAGGTCGGTCCCGCGGGGCCGCCGCCTCCGGCGCAAGCCATTAGGAGCGTCAACATGGCCAGGGCGCCGGCCTTCAAAAACGCGCCCACGGCGACCTTCGACATGGCGACCTCGCCTTATCCGCCCGGCGCCAGTATGACGCACGTCGAAGAATTGGCGCAGAGCGGCGCGCTAGGCCAGCGGAACCGCCGCAGGGCAAGATCACGTTCTCGTGCGATCAGGGCGCCCCGGGCCGGCGCGCCCTGATGAAGGCCGCTACTTCGCCGTGAGGTTCAACGCATGAGTGAGATTGTTCGCCTTGGCGTCCCGGGTGCCCAACGGCGCGAGGCCATAGCGGCTCTCGATCAGCTTCAAGATCGAGGTCGTGTCATAGACGATATGGTCGATGTAGTGCTTCCGTGCCAGCGGAGAGATGATCACCGTCGGCACTCGCGAGCCCGGTCCCCACTTGTCGATCTTGGGCGGCGCCACGTGATCCCACATGCCGCCGTTCTCGTCGTAGGTGACGATGATCACGGTGCTTTTCCAGGCGGAGCTCATGCGGATCTTCTCGATCATCTCCGCGGTGTGCTGGTCGCCGGAGCTGGTATTGGCATAGCCGGGATGCTCGTTCTCCTCGCCGACTGGCTTCCAAAACACCACTGCGGGAAGCGCGCCTTTGTCGATGTCGGCGAGCAGATCCGTCTCGTCCTTCAAATGCTGCTTCTTCGCCTCGGTGCCATCGGCAAAATTCGCAAAATAGGCGAAGACCTGATGGTGGTACTGGAAGTCCGGCGGGGCGTTGCCCGCGAGTGCGGCGTTCCACCCGCCGGAGTACCAGGCCCAGGAGACGTTCTTCTCGGAGAGCTCGTCGCCGATCGTCTTCATGGTCTGCGCTGGAATGAGCAAGCTCTTGTCCGCGATGTTCGCGGGGTGGGGCGTGAACACCGTGAAGCTCGTATTGACGACGGAACCGTCCGGAAGGACCGCGCCGTCCTTGGTGAAATGGCCATTGGCGTCGAAGGTCGACCGCATCGACTGCGGCGCGTTGTCGTAGCGCGGCGTGCAGGCGCAGACCGTCCAGAAGTGATTCAGAAACGAGCCGCCGAACGCCGCATGGAAGAAATTGTCCGCGAGAACATAGTCCTGAGCATACTTCCAGAGCTTGAGCTTGCTGCCATCACTGTATCCCATGACAAGCCCGCCCGAATCTCCCTCCGAGACGAACTTGTTCATCTTGCCACCATTGATTTGCGCGATCTCGTGCAGGTAAGCATGGATCGCACTCGGATATTTCTGGTCGAGCGGCACGTATTGATCGATGAAGAAGGGCTTATTCGGGAGATTGGACGGGAAGCGCGCATCAGCCGCCGGCGGTTTCTGTCCGGCGTCGATCGCCTGCGGCAGGACTTTGTAGGGCTTGCCGTCCAGGTCCACCTGGGTCGTCGTCCCTTTTCCTGCACGCGACAGGCCATTGGCGCCAGGAAACTTGCCGAACAAATTATCGAAGCTGTGATTCTCGAGATAGATCACGACGATGTGCTCGATCTTCTCGATCCCCTTGGGCGCCGGTGCGGTTTTTTGCGCAGCAGCGGGCGCCATGACAAGCGCCATGGCAATCGCCGACATCGGCAATATGCGAGCCCAATCCCTCATGATTTCCCCCATTCTCTTGGTACGGTGTTTACGGACGGAAGTGTGCGGCCGCCGCCGCGCCTTTGCCAGTCACGAGCACGAGACACTTTCCACCAGCGCTGATAGCCGCGCTGTGTGACAGTGGGATGACAGGCGGCCTATAGCGCCGGCGCCTGCAGCGGGCGACAGCCGTTGGCAAGCGTCAGCGGCGGCTCCGTCAGCGCCTGCAGGTCGCCGAGCGTCATGCCCTCGATCATTTCGTGCACCGACAATCCCTGCGCGGTCACGTCCAGGACAGCGAGATTCGTGTAGATCCGCTTGACGCAGCGAGGCGCGGTCAACGGATAGCTACAGCGCCGGCGCAGCCTTGGCTCGCCCTCCTTGGTCGTGTGCTCGAGCAAGATCCGCACTTCGCGCGCGCCCGCGGCCAGATCCATGGCGCCGCCAACACCCGGCGCGAAATGCGGATCGTTCGTAGTCCAATTCGCGAGGTCGCCTTCGGCGGAAACCTCGAAGGCTCCCATGAGCGAGAGGTCGACATGACCGCCGCGGATCATCAGGAACGCGTCGGTGTGGTGAAAGAACGACCCGCCCGGCAGCAGACTGGCCGCGCCCTTGCCGGCGTTGATGAGATCCGGATCCGCCTCGCCTGGCGCCGGCGCCTTGCCGAGGCCGAGGATGCCGTTCTCGCTGTGGAACACGATCTCCCGGTCGGCCGGGATGAAGTCCGCGACCAATGTCGGCAGGCCGATGCCGAGGTTCACATAAGAGCCGTCGACGATGTCCTGAGCCGCTCGCCAGGCAATCTGCCGCCTATTCAGCGGTTTTGCTGTCGCGCTCATTTGGCCCCGGCCACCTGCACCACACGGTCGACGAAAATTCCGGGCGTCACGATCATTTCAGGATCGAGTGCGCCCAGCTCAACGAATTCCTTGACCTGCACCACTGTGAGGTCGGCCGCCATCGCCATGGTCGGGTTGAAGTTCCGAGCGGCCTTCCGGTAGACCAGATTGCCCCAACGATCTGATTTCTGCGCCTTGCAAAAGGCAATGTCGCCCTTCAGGGGCTTCTCGAGCACGTAGGTCCGGCCATCGATCTCGCGGACCTCCTTGCCCTCGGCGAGCTGCGTGCCCACCCCGACCGGCGAGTAGAAGCCGCCGAGCCCCGCCGCCGCGCAGCGCATGCGCTCGCTCAGGGTGCCCTGCGGCACCAGCTCGAGCTCGATGCGGCCCGCCTTATAGGCGGCCTCGAAGGCGTATGGCTTGTCCGTGCGGGGATATGAGCAGATCACTTTGCGCACGCGGCCCGCCGCGATCAGTGCCGCCAATCCCCGATCGCCGCTTCCGGCGTTGTTGGCGACGGCGATCAGATCCTTCGCGCCCTGCTCCAGCAGCGCTTCCAAGAGCTCGTCCGCCATGCCCACCGCGCCGAAGCCGGCGCACAGAATGATCGCCCCGTCCTTCACGTCCGTCACGGCGGCGGCAAGGCTCGCCACGCGCTTGTCGATCATTGTGCCTCAGAATGTGACGCGATCGCCGCCCTTGAGGTGCAGCATCTCGCGGGCATCTTGCGGACTGGCGATCTCCAACGACAGGTTCTCCAGGATTGAGCGGATCCGGCGGACCTGGTCGGCGTTCGACTTCGCAAGCTGGCCTTTCCCAACGTAAAGCGAGTCCTCGAGCCCGACCCGCACGTTGCCGCCCATGATGGCGCCCATGGTGACGAAGGGCAGCTGATGCCGGCCCGCCGCCAGGATCGACCAGTAGTAGTCGGAGCCGAACAGCTTGTCGGCGATGCTCTTCATGTGCATGAGGTTATCGGGGTCGGCGCCGATCCCCCCGAGGATCCCGAAGATGGTCTGAACGAACAGCGGCGGCTTGACCAGCCTGCGATCCAAAAAGTGAGCGAGCGTATGGAGATGGCCGACGTCGTAACATTCGAACTCAAAGCGGGTGCCATGACCCTCCCCTAATTCCTTAAGAATACGCTCTATATCTTTGAATGTATTTCTGAAAATGAAATCTCGAGACGCCTCTAGGTGCTTCGGCTCCCAGTCGTGCTTCCAGTCCTTGTAGCGGGCGAGCATGGGGTAGAGGCCGAAATTCATCGAGCCCATATTAAGCGAGGTCATCTCGGGCGAAGCCCTGAGCGGCGCCGCCAGGCGCTCCTCCAGGGTCATGCCGTGGCCGCCGCCGGTGGTGATGTTCACCACCGCCGTGGTCGATTGCTTGATGCGCGGCAGGAATTGCATGAAGACGGCCGGGTCCGGCGTGGGGCGGCCATCCTTGGGATCGCGCGCGTGCAGGTGCAGGATCGATGCCCCCGCTTCTGCCGCCTCGATCGCCTGGGTCGCGACCTCGTCGGGCGTCAGCGGGAGATGCGGGCTCATCGTGGGGGTGTGGATCGACCCCGTAACCGCGCAGGTGATGATGACTTTCTTGGCCACTGCGGCCATGGCGTGATCCTCCCGATTTTCGCGCGGCCCCAGGAGCCGTAAGGGCTCGCGATCGGCGCTTATTTCACTCGTTCGCGCGGATGAAGTCACGCACCTTCGGGAAGATCTCATCGCGCCAGCGCCGGCCGTTGAAGACGCCGTAGTGCCCGACTCGGGGCTGCAGGTGGTAGGCCCTGCGGCCGGCGGGAATGCTGCTGCAGAGATCGAGCGCAGCCTTGGTCTGGCCGACCGCGCAGATGTCGTCATTCTCGCCCTCGACGCAGAGGAGCGCCGTCCGGCCGACCGCGGCGGGCTCGACCTTGCGCCCCCGCGACACGAACCGGTCGGTCGCCAGCGCGCGCTCATGGAATACGCGCTTCATCGTCTGGAGGTAAAAGTCGGCGGGCAGATCCATCACGCTGAGGTACTCGTCGTAGAACGCCTTGGTCGCCCGTGCGCTCTCGCCGTCGCCGCGCACGAGGTTGCGGAACAGCTCGGTATGGGCGGACACGTGCCGGTCGAGGTTCATGCTGACGAAGCCGATGAGCTGCAGGAAGCCCGGATAGACCCGCCGGAAGGCACCGGGATAGCGCGCGGGCACCGGGGAAATGACATGCCGCTCGAACCAATCCAGCCGATGGCTCTCGCCGAATACACTGACGGCGGTCGGATTGGCGCGCGGGTCGATCGGGCCGCCCATCAGCACCATGCTGGCGGGCTGGTCGGGATCGCCGGCCGCCGCCATGAGCGAGACCGCCGCCAGCACCGGTACCGACGGTTGGCAGACCGCGATGACATGGGCGCCCGGCCCCAGCGTGCGGAGATCGTCGATCACGAGATCGATGTAGTCGTCGAGATCGAAGCGGCCGTGCAGCAACGGAACGGTCCGGGCGTTGATCCAATCGGTGATATAGACGTCGTGGTCGGGCAGCAGGGCTTCGACCGTCCCGCGCAACAAGGTCGGGAAGTGCCCCGAGAGTGGCGCCACCAGCAGCACACGCGGCTGCTCGATCGAGATGTCCTTACGGAAGCGCAGCAGCGTGCAGAAGGGGTGCTGGCCGACGGCCTCCTCATGGACCGCAACGGTGCGACCGCCAACGACGGTCTCGCGCAAGCCGAAGGCCGGCGGGCGATGCGACATGCCCGCGCGGGAGAGCAGCTCGCAGGCGGCCGCCAGAGAGCGCACCATCGGATGGCCGCCCAGCACCGGCCAGGGATGCGTGAGCCACCCGCGCGCCGCCTCGGCCATCAAGCGCACGGGGGCGAGCGCATCGCTGTGGGCTTGATAGGCGGCGTAGAGCATCGCGGATTAAAGGCCGGGAGCGGCCGCGAGATGCGGGCGGGACATCACTGCGCGCGGGGCCGGAATGTTCGAAGGGCAAATAGAAGTCACGACTTCCATGTAGTGCGCTGCAGCAATCGCGTCAAGCGCGCTGGCTGGGCTAAGATCTAGCCGACCCAGCTCCTGGTTTCCGCGGCTAATCCGGCGACACGTATTTGAAATAGCGGCGGTCGGTGAGGACCGCGGCGGAGACGGTCTTGGTGTCTTGTGGCGCGCCGACCCGAGCGAGGCGCACGTGCGGGATCGGCTCGTCGCCATAGTTCGAGACGTCCACGACCTCCCA